>NZ_JASBAO010000001.1:600000-900000 GCF_029953265.1 Commensalibacter oyaizuii | reverse complement strand
ATGATATCTGCCATAACCTGTGCAGGATGAGAGGCAGGGGTAAGACCATTAATAACTGGAACCGAGCTAAGTTCAGCTAGCTCCAACAGATCATTGGTGCACCCTGTACGTAAAACCATACAATCGACAAAACGTGATAATACCCGTGCGGTATCAGCGATGGTTTCCCCACGTCCAATTTGCATTGTGTCTGTCGATAAAACAATAGGGTTTCCCCCTAATTGGCGAATACCTACCTCAAAAGACACACGGGTACGTGTCGAAGGTTTAGAAAAGATAAGAGCTATTGTTTTCCCTTTTAAGGGTTCTGCAGGGTGCAGAGGATATTTTCGTTCTTCCTGCAGTGCCTTCATTTGCTTGCCTAAAGTAATAATGTCGTGCAAATCCTGTTTGCTGACACCGCTTAGGTCAAGGAAATTTTTACATGATTTAGGTTGTGCGTTTTGCTTTGTTGGTGTTGCACTCATAGAGCTTTATCCATATTTTTTTGTAAGTCTGCAGCGGCTGCAGCCAGACGCTTTACCCCTTCTTTACATTCTTCTTGATTAATGACCAAGGGGGGGATAACCCGCAAGACGTTGTTGCCCGCTGCAACAGTTAATAAATTGTGGTGTAGTGCTGCATTTTGAATTTCAATGGGGGGAAGTTTGCCTTTGATACCTAACATTAATCCTTTTCCTCTGACCTCTTCAAAAATATCGGGATACTGGTCGATTAATTGTTGTAGTTCTTTGGCAAGATACTGTCCCACTGTTGTAATATGTTCTAAAAATCCGGGTTCTAATAAAATATCCAATACAGCATTCGCCGCAGCGCAGGCCAAAGGATTTCCGCCAAAAGTGGAACCATGTGTACCCGCAGTCAAATGTTGGGCAATCGAAGCTTTGGCTAAAAATGCCCCCATTGGTACACCACCTGCGATCCCCTTGGCTAAGGAGAAAATATCAGGTTCGACATCTGTCCATTGATAGGCAAACATCTTGCCAGTACGTCCCATACCGCACTGAACCTCATCAAATCCGAGGTAAAGATTTTTTTCGTCGCAAATTTTTCTGAGCTCACGCAAAAAATTATTTGGAACTGTTGTAATCCCACTTTCACCTTGAATAGGTTCAATTAGAAACCCAGCGGTATGTTCGTCCACTGCTTGATGCAGTTTCTCGAAATCGCCAACAGGAATATGTTTAATGCCTGGTACTTTTGGACCAAAGCCTTCCATATATTTTGGATTGCCTGTTGCGGTTAAGGTTGCCAGTGTTCTGCCATGAAAAGCATGTTCAAAACAAATAATATCCACTCTTTCTGGGTGACCGTTTTTAAATTGGGCCCGACGAATGGCTTTCATTAACCCTTCGTTTGCTTCTGCGCCAGAGTTGCAAAAAAAAGCACTGTCGGCACAGCTAATATCGACAAATCGTTGTGCCAATTTTTCAGCTTGTGGAATGCGATACAGGTTTGAAACATGCAAGACGAGTTTTGCCTGTTCTGCAATGGTGCTGGCTAGGTGGGGGTGATTATGTCCAACAGAAGATGTTGCAACCCCAGCACCAAAATCTAAAAATCGTCGTCCATCCTCCGTATAAAGCCAAACACCTTTTCCTTGCTGGAAAGCAAGATTTGCACGATTATAGGTAGGCATAAGAACGGAAATCATGGTAACTCTTTTATAATCTATTAGAATTGAAGAAAATAATTATAATCTGTTATTGCTGATATAAAGTCAATTTTTTCTTATTCCATTTTATCATTTTGATGATCTAATAATGGCGATGCATATGAATTATACGAAATTTCCAGATTTAAGAGAATATGCACTAACCTATTTGGGACGTTATAATAATACCGAAGCAGGGTTGAAACGGATTTTAAATTCGAAGTTGCGTCGGTGGGGAATGAAAGTAAAAGAGGAGGGAATGGATGAGGAGGAAATTCAAACCTTACTTCATCAAGGAAAAAAACAGATTCCAGATATTGTTGTAGATATGAAACGAATTGGTGCAATCAACGATCAGGTATTTGCAGAGTATAAAACACAATCGTTAATTCGTTCTGGGCGTTCATCAAGAATGGTGAAAATGAAACTACATGAAAAAGGTATAGATCCATCTATTATCCAAACGGTTGTTACCCAATATCAAGAAAAAGATTCAGAAATATTAGCAGCCTTAATTTATATGAAAAAACGCAGAATGGGTCCATTTCGGCGTTCAGATAGGGATGTCAGTTCTGATATAATACGAAAAGAGCAACAATCTTTGGTAAGAGGTGGTTTTTCATTTGCAATGATCGAACGTTTATTGTTAATGGATCGTTGCGAAGCAGAAGAAATGGTAGACACATTAAGATCTTTGTAAAATGGGGCAATATATGCGAATTGTAAGGTCAGCAATCATATTGTTTGGAATAATACCCTTGTTAGTAGCATGCGGTGGTGGGCGCAGTTATAATGGACCTTTACAATGTGCCCCGTATGCCCGTAAAATAACAGGGGTTCAGTTGCGTGGATCTGCTTATACGTGGTGGTCCAAGTCTAATGGAAAATATGCGCATACAAAGATACCCCAGCGCGGGGCAATATTAGTGTTCCGCAAAACGTCGCGCCTTCCTGATGGTCACGTTTCTGTTGTAAAAAAACTTAAAGATTCCAGAACTATTTTGGTTGAACATGCAAACTGGCAGGCACAACGGATTGACCGTAACGTATCCGTAGTTGACGTATCTTCTCGAAATGATTGGTCTTTGGTCAGGGTATGGTGGCCACCAATTCGCAAGTTAGGCACGCGTAAATATCCGACTTATGGGTTTATTTTACCTAATAAATCTTAGGTATTATGTGATAATAGGGATAACTATCTGTATTTCCTTACATTAGAATCGGGATGAAATTGCCAAATATAATACAAAAGGTCGCTAAATTTTAATCTGCGATTATGTTATATATGGAATACGAGTGTAAAATTTTGCATAGATGGTAAAATTATAGTATTACCCAATGTTAAAGATTATGATAATTTTCTTTATGATTTTACGTAAATTTGATGCGTTGTTAAAATATAAACAACATCCTTCTTTAACCCAAACGTCGACATGAGGGTATTATGGGTAGTATGAGCATTTGGCATTGGCTGATTGTTTTAATTGTCATTTTGTTATTGTTTGGAACGACCAAAGTATCATCATTGATGGGTGATTTTGCCAAAGGGATCAAGGCCTTTAAGAAAAATATGGCCGATGACGAGCCTTCTTCTGGTTCACAAAGTCAGCAAAATAAAGCGTTATCAGGATCAGAAAAAGCCGACACGTCTGTTCCCTTTAACGAAGAAAAGGAAAAAGTATTCCCAAAAGATGCGGATAAAAAATAATATCATGGCATCAAATTGACAATTGCTGAGGTTAAAAGAAGGATATATAGCCGTTTATGACTATAATTTTAAAAGATGGACAGCCAATTCCCAAAGAGGCTCGACTAACAGCAACAGCCTTGGGGAATTTTGACGGTGTCCATCGGGGTCATATCTATTTGTTGGAACAATTACGTCAGCAATGCCCAAACCGTCTTTTATCAGTGGTTACTTTTGAACCCCATCCGCGTCAGCTCTTCCGTGCAGAAGAAGAGCCATTTCGATTAACAACAGCCGATGAGCGCAACGCTATCTTGAATCAACTTGGGGTTGATTATATTTTTCAAATTAATTTTACCCCTCAGTTTGCCAAGTTAAGTGCACATGATTTTATTCATAAAATCTTACATAATTCTTTTGGGATAGTGCATATTGCATGCGGGGATGGTTTTGCATTTGGCAATCATCGTCATGGAAACACAGAATATTTGACTACAGAAACCCAAAAGTTAGGAATTGGATTAAGTATTATTCATCCCTTACAAGATGATAAGGGGATTATTTCTTCTAGTCGTGTAAGACATCTTCTAAGATCTGGGCAGCCTGAGAAAGCATCTGAGTTACTAGGGCGGGTGTGGAGTATTCAGAGTATCGTGCAACACGGGGATAAACGCGGGCGTACTATTGGCTTTCCCACTGCTAATTTATCTCTGGGCGAACATCTGGAACCAAAATGCGGTGTTTATGCGATTGAAGCGGCTTTATCTGATGGTAAACGGTATCAAGGCGTTGCTAATTTAGGATACCGTCCTACCATTGGTCATCAACCCAAAAGCTGTCTTGAAGTGCACTTGTTTGACTTTGATCAAGAGATCTATGATCAAGAATTGACGGTCTGGTTGCACCATTTCATCAGGGCTGAAAAACGCTTTAGTGGGCTAGATGCGCTAAAGGCACAAATTGCAAAAGATGCACAAGATGCAAAAACTTTTTTGAAAATGATTGATTTATAAAATGATCTTGTTGATTATGAGTAAGAAACAATCTTGGTTGAAGATTATATAAAATATCTTATAAAATGAGTTGTTGATTTTATCAAAGTAGAATCAATAGATATATTGTTAATATTATTACAATTAGAATGACGTTATGACTGAATCCAAATCGACTGACCTGTATCGTGATACAGTATTTTTACCCTCAACCTCTTTTCCGATGCGTGGGGGATTACCTAAAAAAGAACCAGAAATTCTAACGCGTTGGAAGAATATTGGTTTGGATGAGGCCATACAACAAAAATCAAACGATCGTTTGGCTGCTGGACATAAAGTTTTTACCCTTCATGATGGTCCTCCATATGCAAATGGTCATTTGCATATTGGTCATGCACTAAATAAAATTATCAAGGATGTCATTAATCGTGCCCACCGCATGAACGGCGAAGTTGTAAGATATATTCCAGGTTGGGACTGCCATGGTCTACCTATTGAATGGCGTATCGAGGAAGAATATCGCAAGGCTGGCAAAAATAAAGATGATGTTCCTGTGCTGCAATTTCGTGCGGAATGTCGCAATTACGCTAAAAATTGGTTATCGACCCAATCTGCTGAATTCCAGCGTTTAGGGGTTCAAGCAGAATGGGATAATCGTTACGCTACGATGGATTTTTCTTCTGAAGCCACGATTGTCGAAGAAATTGGACGTTTCTTATTAAATGGCAGTTTATACCGTGGGTTACGCCCTGTTATGTGGAGCCCTGTTGAAAAAACGGCATTGGCAGAGGCGGAAATTGAATATCACGATCATACATCTGTAACCATTTTTGTGGCATTTCCAATTGTTAATGATCCAACAACGGACAAGAGGTTAGAGGGAACATCTGCGGTTATTTGGACAACCACCCCTTGGACCATCCCTGCCAATCGTGCGATTGCTTATAATACTGAAATCACTTACCAAGTTATTGTTGCAGATACAGTTCAAGAGGATTCTTTTGTCAATATCGGTGCTAAATTTCTGGTGGCACAAGATCTAGCAGAAGCCTTTTGTAGTCAAGTCGGCATTGCCAGCCATAGCGTCGTACATAGTTTGCCAGGAAAAGCTCTGGCTGGTGCTGTGGCCGCACATCCATTGCGGGGGAAAGGGTTCGATTATGATGTGCCTTTATTGGCTGGTGATTTTGTAACCACCGAGGCAGGAACGGGATTGGTTCATTGTGCCCCAGCCCATGGTGAGGATGATTTCTATTTATGCCGTGACCATCAAATTGGTGTGGACGAATTGGTTGAAGATGATGGTCGTTATGTATCGACATTACCATTATTTGCAGGAATCCACGTATTTAAGGCGTCAGATCCAGTTTGCGAACAATTAACCTTGGTCAGAGAGGAAAGTAAGCAGACGCATAAAGCTTTTGCTGGTTTGGTTTCCAGATCTTCGATTGTTCATTCCTATCCACATTCATGGCGTTCACGTGCCCCAGTTATTTATCGGGCTACACCGCAGTGGTTTATTGCCATGGATGATGATCGTGAAATTCGTAAGAATGCATTATCCGTATTGGAAGGCGTGACTTTTGTTCCAGCGCAAATTCGTAATCGTTTAACCAGTATGGTGGCTTCACGTCCTGATTGGTGTATCAGTCGTCAACGGGCATGGGGCGTACCCATTGCGGTATTTGTGAATAAAGAAACCCGTGAAGTATTACGTGATGAAACCGTTATGAAACGGATCGTTGATGCCTTTAAGGTTGAAGGGGCTGATGCTTGGTATACATCACCAGCTTCTCGTTTTCTTGGGGAAAAATATAATGCAGATGACTTTGAACAGGTCTTCGACATTGTAGACGTTTGGTTTGAAAGTGGTTCAACCCATGCCTTTGTTTTGGGTAAAGATAAGCTGAATTTCCCTGCTGATTTGTATCTTGAGGGTTCTGATCAGCATCGAGGTTGGTTTCAGTCTTCTTTACTAGAATGTGTTGGTACACGCGGTGTTGCACCTTATAAAGCCATTGTTACCAACGGCTTTGTTATGGATGAACAGGGACGCAAAATGTCCAAATCCCTAGGCAATGTTGTTGCGCCTCAGGATGTTAATGACTCCATGGGTGCAGATATTTTACGCTTATGGGTTATGAATTCTGATACGAATGATGATTTACGTATTGGTAAAGAAATTCTAAAACAGCAGGGCGATCTGTATCGTCGATTACGCAATACGTTGCGGTGGTTACTGGGCGGTTTGGATGGTTTCTCTGACGCGGAAAAAGTCTCGTATGATGATTTACCAGAATTAGAAAAATGGGTGCTGCATCGCTTAACAGAATTACATCAAGTTATTCAGCAAGCTGTTCAATCCCACGAATGGGTGGGTGTATATCCAACATTACATCATTTTTGTACAACTGATTTATCAGCGTTTTATTTTGATATTCGTAAAGACGCTTTATACTGTGATGATAAATCCAGTTTGCGTCGTCGAGCAGTCAGAACAGTGCTTGATATTTTACACCGTTGTTTATGCACTTGGTTGGCACCTGTTCTTTGTTTTACGGCTGAAGAAGCTTGGATGGCACGTTTTGGCGAAGGGAAAAGTGTTCATCTAGAGGATTTCTCAACCATGCCATCAGAATGGTCAAATGATGCGTTGGCAGAACGTTGGGTGCAATTGCGTGCCGTACGTCGTATCATTACAACAGAAATTGAAAATGCCAGAAGAGAGGGGGTCATTAAATCCTCTTTGCAAGCAGCTGTTGATCTTAGTTTTTCTGAACAAGAAGCTGAAATTTTTGGTCAATATGATTGGGCTGAGTTGGTTATTGTGTCTCAGGTTGATGTTAACATCATCCCTGGTGCAGCATCTCTTTATACAACACGGCAAAATCAAGCTGGTGAAGGACATGATATTCCACGTGTTAGGGTTGCATCTGGCCATAAATGTGCACGTTGCTGGAAGGTTTTGGATGAGGTTGGGCAAAATGCCGACCATCCAGAATTATGTTTGCGTTGTGTTGATGTTGTCAGTCAATAAAACCAAGGGATAAAATCGACAAGATGAACGCATTTTCTGCTGGTTCTAGAAAATCTAAGAAATGGATTTTTGGCTTGGTTATGATATTGGTCGTATTGATTTGCGACCAACTTAGCAAATATTGGATTTTAAATATTGTTCATCTTCCTGAAAAAAAATCTATTGTGACTTTTCCTTTCATGAATTTCACAATGGTTTGGAATACAGCGATTACCTTTGGTATGCTGGGGCAACTTGGCTCTTGGGGGCCTGTTATTTTTACGGTTGTTGCACTAGTTATCGCAAGTGGTTTATTCATTTGGATGGTTAGATCGCATAAAATTTGGGTAACCATGAGTTTGGGCGCAATTGTCGGTGGCGCATTGGGAAATATTATTGATCGATTACGTTTTGGTGCAGTTGTGGATTTTATACATCTTCATGTTGGCGGTTGGTCATGGTATGTATTTAATGTCGCAGACAGCGCAATTGTTTGTGGGGTATGTGTATTATTAATGGATGCTTTTTTTAATTGGGGATCCAAGACATAGTATGTATAGTTTATCTTAATATTTTCGATATTTATTCTTAGTGAAGGAGAAGGGCAAAATTATGGTGCGCAAGTTAAGCCTAAATTTATTCATGCCTATGGGTTGCCTTATGGGGGCTGCGGTGCTTCTTTCTGCTTGTTCAGGAGAGGATGTTTCTCGTGCTTTTGGGTTGAAACGTTCTATGCCTGATGAATATACGGTGACGACCCGATCACCCTTGTCTATGCCACCTTCAGACAGTTTGTTATTACCAGACAGTAACGCGACACGTCCCCAAGAACAATCTATTCGACAACAGGCGTTAGAAATCCTTTCCCCTGACGTTGCGCTAGAACGTAATAAAGACGTCCCAAGTGAAGGGCAAACAGCTTTGGTTCAGCAAGCAACTCAGTCTGCCAATCAGAATCGTCAACACGAGTTGATGATCGATAATGGTTTTGTAGATCAGGTGATGTTTTGGAATAGTGGCAAACCCTCTGATCTGGCAGTGGATGGTGCTGCTGAAAATAAGCGGATACATGGTAACCTAAGCCTAGGTGTCAGTCCTGATCACGGAGCCACACCAACAACAGATAAAAAATAAATTCTAAGGATAAGCAGTTTGAGAGAAGATAAAACTGAAGAATTTTCTTCTCAACCATCCAAGATATATCAATTATCAGAGCATACAATTAACTTAATCGCTGCGGGGGAGGTTATTGAACGTCCTGCAGCAGTGGTTAAGGAATTGGTCGAGAACGCATTGGATGCTGGTGCGAATCGAATATTTATTTATCTGACAAACGGTGGGATTGATCGTATTCAGGTGATTGACGATGGCTGTGGAATGTCCCCTTCTGATTTACGCCTATCAGTAGAGCGTCATTGCACCTCTAAAATTATTAAAGATGATTTGGTGCACATCTCTACATTGGGTTTTAGAGGGGAGGCATTGCCTTCTATTGGTGCCGCGGCACGGTTAAAAATTATTTCAAGAACCATAAATGCAGATCAAGCTTGGCAAATTAGTGTTGAAGGTGGAAAAATTGGTGAAGTGACACCAGCCGCTGGACAAACTGGTACTCAGGTTATTGTTGAGGATTTGTTTTTTGCAACACCAGCCCGAAGGAAATTTTTAAAAACAATCCGAGTGGAATATACACGTTGTGAAACGATGATTCAGCGATTGGCAATTGCTCGCCCATCTGTTTCTTTTTGTCTAGTTCGCAATGATAAGATAGTGTTTGATGTTCCTGCTCAGACACAAAAAGAGCGAATTTTGGCTATTTTATCTGAAATCCGAGCCGAAGAATTAATTGATTTGGACTTTAAACGTGATGATTTGCATTTGGTTGGGTTTATTGGGGCATCTTCAGTAAATAGATCAACAACCAGTGGTCAGATTATGGTTGTGAACGATCGTCCAGTCGTTGATCCAGTAATGCAGACAGCCATTCGTGTTGGATATCGTGACGTTTTGGAAAAAGGTCGCTATCCTGTGGTTGCTTTATTTTTGAAGGTTCCTTTGGATCAAATTGACGTTAATGTGCATCCAGCGAAGACCGAGTTGCGTTTTGCTGATGAAGCGTCTGTAAGGGCTTTAATTATTGGGAGCATTCATAAAAGTCTGGCAATGGGGGCGGGGATGGTCGGTGTACATCCTGAATCTTTGCAAGTGATACCACGTCAGTACCACCCAAAATCAGTATCGGTTCAATATCCATCGCCACCAAGGGACCTTGGACTATTGTCGACACAGGCAACCCCTAGCAAATTACCAGATCGGCCTGCATCTCTTTTTGCAACAGAGGCATTATCTTTTCGGGATGTGGAAAACTCATTGGTTTCGTTTACAGAATTTGAAAACGATAAAGTCGATCACCACGAAGAAAAAGTATTCCCATTAGGCCACGCAATTGCACAGCTCTTTAAAACCTATATTCTATCTGTAACCGAGGATGAATCGTTCGTTTTAGTTGATCAGCACGCAGCACACGAACGCTTAACCCACGAAGCTTTACGCGAGCAATATTTAGAAAATGCGATTCGATCACAACCATTACTTTTACCTGAGGTGATTGATTTATCCCATATTCAAGTGCAATGCTTGTTAGATTACAAAGAAAGCCTGGCCGATTTAGGAATAGAAATCGAATCTTTTGGCGGGCGATCAATTTTAGTTCGCGCGTTACCACAATTATTGGGGGCAATTTCTGCGCGCGATTTGTTGGTGGATTTGGCTGAAGAGTTGGAAATGGATGAGCAAGCATCGCCCAAGGAATCAGAAAGCATACACAATCAACTTGATACTATTATATCGCGGATGGCTTGTCACAACAGTATTCGTGCAGGCAAGGCATTAAATATTGACGAAATGAATGCTTTATTACGTCAAATGGAAGCAACCCCAAGGGCCGGAACATGTTCACATGGTCGCCCAACATGGTTAAAATGGTCTAAAAAAGATATAGAGAAACTCTTTCATCGTTCATAGTTTCAAAGGTTTTGATTATGATAGATAAAGAAAATATAAAATCATTTCTGGGCAAATTTGTTATAAAGATGTATATATCTACATGTCATAGCATTTAAAACAATTAATTAATGAGAATACCGTGCACTCAGTATTGCTTACGTTAGTAACTTATTTGCCCTTACTTGGGGCTTTGGTCATATTTTTAATGCGTGGATCTTATGAAGAGGTTGCACGTACGGCTCGTTGGATCGCCCTATGGACAAGTATTATTGTTTTTGGATTATCCATCGTAATGTGGAGCGAATTTGATCCAACCTTACCCGGATATCAGTTTGTATATCAAAGTTCGTGGTTGTCTGGCTTTGGGGTATCCTATCATGTAGGTGTTGATGGAATTAGTTTATTCTTCATTATCTTATCAACCTTACTGACCTTAGTCGCTATTTTAGCAGCTTGGCAAATGATTACGGATCGTATTCGTGATTATATGGTAGCAATATTATTGCTGGAAACCACACTGGTTGGGTTATTTTCTTCTTTGGATATGGTGGTTTTTTACTGTTTTTACGAAGCAACCCTGTTACCAAGCAGTATGCTAATTGGGATTTGGGGTGGTCCAAAACGGATTTTTGCATCTCTTCAATTTTTCTTATTTACCTTCACAGGATCCTTGTTCATGATGATCGGGATTTTGTGGATTTGGGTAAATACGGGTACGACGGATATTCCAGTATTGATGCACCAATCTTTCTCTGCGACGGTGCAGGGATGGTTGCTATTGGGCTTTATTTTGGCCTTTGGTGTTAAATTACCTTTATTTCCATTGCATGCATGGTTGCCCGATGCATACAGCGAAGGTCCAGCATCGACCACATTGTTGGTTTCTGGTGTTATGTCCAAAGCAGGAGCCTATGGATTAATTCGTTTTTGTATTTTCATGTTGCCAGAGGCATCGCACCGTTACGCAATGCTTATTATGGCGTTGGGTGTTTGTGCGGTTATTTATGGTGCTATTGTTGCGCTGGCTCAGACCGATATTAAGCGTATGATTGCATACTCTTCTTTCTCCCACATGGGATTAATTGCGATTGGCTTATTTTCCTTTACCGCAGAGGGGATTAACGGGGCGTTGATGCAGGTGATTTCCCATGGTGTTACAATTGCTGCATTGTTCTTATGTGTTGCTGCTGTTACATATCGTGCTGAAACACGTTCCATTTCAGAGTTCGGCGGCGTTGCCAGCCAAATGCCAAAATTGGCATTATTAGGTATGATTTTTATTATGGCCAATGTTGGATTGCCAGGAACAGGTGCGTTTGTTGGTGAATTATTGGTGATGGTTGGTGCGTTGCAAGTATCATTTTGGATTGCCGTATTGGGCGGAACCAGTATGATTTTGGGTGCTATCTATACCTTGGTTTTATATCGCCGTGTTATATTTGGGGCTGTCGTTAAACCAGCAGTCAGTCACATGCGTGATCTAAGTGCTAGGGAGTTGACGATTTTGGTTCCTTTGGCTGTTATTACTTTGTGGATGGGAATTTATCCAAGTAGCTTTTTATCCATATTTGATCCAGCAGTTGTTTCTTTTACAACTTCAGGAAGAGTGGCCGAATTAACTAACCATGCGCATGCGGTTGCCAGTAATGTTATTGACGTAAAAGATGTAGTGGTTCGCTAAAAAGTGAACATTAATATAGCTTAGAATGATTTGTTTTCCCACTGTAGCCCTTGGCTTTACGGTGGGTTTTTTTTATGATCGATATAGAAAAGATAAAATAAAGGAATTTTCTTATGGCTCAGGATAAAGCTTCTTATCAATATGTAGAGATTGGTATCCAAAAAACTGGAATGCGTAAAGAAAGTGATTCCATGGGAGAGGTCGAGGTGCCAGCCGATCGTTATTGGGGGGCACAAACACAACGGTCTTTACACCATTTTAATATTGGTGGCGATATCATGCCTAGAGAAGTATACCATGCTTATGGTGTGGTTAAAGGGGCTGCAGCTGAAGTTAACTGTGATGCTGGACGGTTGGATCCTGTAATAGCTAAGGCTATCGTGCAAGCATCAAAAGAAGCCGCAAATGGTGAATTAGACGATCATTTCCCATTATGTGTTTGGCAAACAGGGTCTGGTACGCAAACCAACATGAATGCTAATGAGGTAATTGCCAATCGCGCTATTCAATTATTGAATGGTGAAATTGGTTCTAAAAAACCTGTACATCCAAACGATCATGTGAATATGGGACAGTCCTCGAACGACAGTTTTCCCACTGCTATGCATGTTGCTATGGCTTTGGAACTGGAAAAGAAATTTTTCCCAGAATTAAGTAAGCTCGTCAAGGCGATCGAAGCAAAAGCAGAAGAATGGTTCGAGGTGGTAAAAATTGGTCGCACCCATTTACAAGACGCGGTTCCATTGACGGTTGGTCAAGAGTGGTCTGGATGGGCGTATCAGTTAAAAGATGGTTTGTTACGAGTGAAAGAGGCCCAACGTGGCATTATGGAGTTGGCGGCAGGGGGGACAGCTGTCGGAACGGGCATGAATGCGCCCAAAGGTTTTTCCAAAGCAATTGCTGCTAAAATTTCAGAAATAACTGGGTATCCTTTCATCACTGCCCCCAATAAATTTGCAGCCCTTGGTGGATTGGATGGAATGGTCGCAGTAATGGCAGCATTGCGCGGAGTTGCAACGGTTCTGCTGAAAATTGCTAATGATACACGTTGGTTGGCTTCTGGTCCGCGTTGCGGTTTGGGTGAGCTGCATTTACCTGAAAATGAGCCAGGTTCTTCTATCATGCCTGGAAAAGTTAATCCAACACAGTGTGAGGCCATGATTATGGTATGTACTCAGATCATGGGCTTGGATGCAGCGGTTGCTATGGCTGGGGCACAAGGTAATTTACAACTCAACGTTACCCGCCCGTTGGTGATTATGAATGCGTTGCATGCTAGTCGCTTGCTAACGGATGCTGCTAAAGCTTTTCGCGAATTTTCTGTCGAAGGCACCACATTGAATACAAAACGTATTCAGCATTACATTGATAATTCTCTGATGTTGGTTACCGCACTGGCCCCTGTTGTTGGATATGACGGTGCAGCTAAAATTGCACATCTTGGTGATGTTGAAGGGTTAAGTTTAAAAGAAGCTGCATTGAAAACAGGTCTTTTAGACGAAAAGCAATTTGATGAGCATATTAAGCCTCGCTTGATGGCAGGTGATGGGGTGGAAGGGGCCTGATTGTAAAGATAATAATGACAAGGATTACCAGATTTATTCTTTTTTAATTATTATTTAATGAATAGTGAGCAACAAAAAGTTTATCGTTGTTCTTCGTAAAATTTGAAATCACATAATTAGACTTATGCTTTTGCATAGAATTTATTAACGACCTTGATTGCAAGGTCGTTTTTTGTGGCTAATTTCTAGCAAAATTTCATTTTGATTTAAAACAATAATTGATTGTTAAAAAACAAGTTGTTGCTTGAACGATAGAAATAGAATCTTTTGTTTGAGGTTTACGATAGAAATTAGTAATTCAATTTTAGGGAGTATTTTTTGATTTGTGACAACTCATGTTAAGGCAGTTTATTAATTATAATAAGACAAATCGTTTTTTAAGAGACAAATACCAAGTAATTTTTTCATTATATAGAATTTAAAATAAACCATGTTCAAGCGTCACTGGTGCAAAATACGATGGATTTCAAATATTTGATATAAAGACAATGACAGTTGTTTTGAGAATTTTTCCTCGTCTTAAAAGTTTATTAAACAATTTAATAAAAAAATTGAATTAAAAATATAAAAAATTTTTACAAAACTTTATCGGTAAAAAAAGGATATTCTATTTGAATATCCTCGGACGAGGCATACTAGATATCCAACATATCGACAGACCCTGCGTGTTCTTGGATAAATTGGAAGCGCATTTCTGATTTACGGCCCATCAAATTAGATACACGTTCTTCGGTCAACTCAGTTTGTTCTGATGGAATGACTACTTTTAAGAGTGTTCTGTGTTTTGGATCCATTGTTGTTTGTTTTAGATCTTTGGGTGGCATTTCTCCCAACCCTTTAAAACGGGATACTTCGACTTTGCCACGGTTTTGGTTCATTTTAGTAAGCTTTTTGTCTTTATCCTTGTCATCCATGGCATAAATGCTTTTTTCCCCTTGGGTTAAACGATATAAAGGGGGTTGGGCAAGGTATAATCGGCCTTGATGAATAAGTTCAGGCAATTCTTGATAAAAAAATGTCATAAGCAAAGATGCGATATGAGCACCATCCACGTCCGCATCCGTCATAATGATTATGCGTCCATAACGTAATTTTTTGAGATCAAAATAAGATCCTATCCCACAACCAAGGGCCTCTATTAAATCCTTAAGTTCTTGATTATTATTCAATTTTTGATTAGATGCGCTGGCAACGTTCAGAATCTTTCCACGCAAAGGCAAAATAGCTTGCGTTTCACGGTTACGTGCCTGTTTGGCGGAACCACCAGCGGAATCACCCTCAACAATAAAGATTTCCGTATATTCTGAATTCTCTCTAGTACAATCTGTCAGTTTCCCAGGCAATCGTAGGCGCTTAGTTGCACTTTTTCTGGGAACATCTTTATTTTCCTTGCGTCTTAGCCGATCCTCTGCTTTTTCTAATATTGTTGAAAACAAAATATCTGCTTGGCTAGGATCCGCAGCTAGCCAGTGGTCCAGTCTGTCTCGCAGTGCCGTCTCAACCAATTTTACAGTTTCTTTAGAACTGAGCTTTTCTTTTGTTTGCCCTTGGAATTCTGGGTCTCGAATAAAAACAGATAACTTAGCAGATAAAGAGCTCAGGACATCATCAGCTGTGATAATAGATGCTCTCTTATTAGAGCGTTGATCCCCCCAGGCCCGTATCCCTTTAAGTAAGGCATTACGGAATCCTTGTTCATGTGTACCCCCCAATGGGGTGGGGATGGTATTACAAAAAGAACTTACAGAAGATTCACCTTTGGCTAGCCAAGCAATAGCCCATTCGATTCGACCTGTACTGGAGCCATTGATATCAGTAGGTAGGGCAACGTCACCAGACCAAATTGGACAGATCAGGGCGGTGGGATCAATTTCTTCTTTCAGGCTGTCTTCTAATCCATTTGGAAAATGCAATGTTGCGTCTGATGGGATATCTGAGCTTTTGATCAGTTGGTCATTACAAGACCAGTGAATTGTAACTCCTTTAAACAGAAAAGCCTTCGCACGGCAGAGTTTAAAGAGTTGTTTAGCAGAAAAGTGAATTGTGCCAAATATTTCAGTATCAGGAATAAAGCTGATCTGCGTGCCTCGACGATTTTGGACCGTTCCTACCTTAATTAATGGTGTAACAGGTTGTCCTCGTTCGTAGGTCTGCTTCCATAAAACACGATCACGAGCAATTTCAACCTCCATCCAAGAAGAAAGTGCATTGACCACAGAAGATCCAACACCGTGTAATCCGCCCGCTGTATTATAAACTTTATTTGAGAATTTTCCACCAGCATGTAAAGTGGTTAAAATTACTTCTAAAGCAGATTTATTTTTAAATTTAGGGTGGGGATCAACAGGAATACCGCGGCCATTATCACGAATTGTTAATTTATTGCCTATGTCCAATCGTACATCAATAAGATTGGCAAACCCCCCAACCGCTTCATCCATTGAATTGTCTAAGATTTCCGATGCCATATGGTGGTATGCACCCTCATCGGTGCCACCAATATACATACCTGGACGTCTTCGAACAGGCTCTAACCCTTCAAGAACTTCGATATCTTTAGCATCATAACTGTTAGTAAGAGATGCTTGCGAACTAGATTTGTCTTTTTTTCTTGTATCAGAAGGATTAGATGTGTTTTTTGAAGAAAATAAATCGCTCATGCTGCAATAGTTCTCATAAAATTGCGTCTTTTTAAACTATTTTCTTCATTACTTTGCAGAGAAAATAGACTATTTTTTACGCGCTTTTGCTTTGTGACTTGTTGTACGTTTTTTACTGGATTTTTTTGCTTTTGAACTGGTAGGTGCCTGGCAAATCTCAGTAGATGAAGGTTGAAGGATATCTTTGGCATCTGCATATTGAGAAAGCTCGGTTGCTGTTTTTAAAGGTTTGACTTCATCAAACATGCTCATCCTTTGTAAACAAAAGATCGTGCCTGCTTTTAATCCTTGTGAAGATTGAACATTTGCTAATTGAGTAATATAATCATCTTGTGCTTTTTGTGCACGCCCCCCGTAGGTAGATCTAAAGTGGCTTTTTAGCTTGCTTTCTTGGGCATTGATAATTGAACCAAACTGCTTTACGAATGCGTTATATTGATCCTGTCCTTGACAAGAAAGGGCGGTAACCATCAATTCGCTTTTTAAGCTTTCAACATTAAAAGCTTCATGTGCTGGAGAAACGCGGCATGTTGCAGCAAAGCCAGCTTGACTAAGGGTAAGGCCAGTAAGAATCAATCCACAAAGAGCAAAGCGTTTAGGGGAAAGAGACATTGAATTCTCCGAATCAGATGATGTGAAATGTTTTAAGAATTACATTAGGACAATTAAAGATAACCGATTCGATAGTTTTTCCAGCTTTTTCATGTTTTTAGCAATTTAAACCCGTATCAGTTAGTATGACGTAATCCTCGCATATAGCAGGTATTTTATAGAATGCAATAGCTTATATAACAAACTTTACTTCATAGTTCAAAACTATATTTAAAGAATATCACAGGTTTATTTTTTTGAGGGAGGAATATATATACTGTATTTAGTTTATAATTTTATAAAATATATATAATGGTACAAAATAATAGTTTTCTTTATGAAATAATTTTTATTCCATGGCAAAAAAAATTAGATTATTTTATTAAATCAGTTGACCTTTCTTTTGGATAAGATAAGTATTTGAAGATATAATTTTTATACTATATGAACGGTTTGTTGGAACTGCGAAGTGTTTGGCTTTGTGGTTTTTATTTTAATGCAGTGGGGGCTATTACGTGCGTCTTCAATTATCTTTAGCTTTAGTTACCTTAGGGTTCGGGTTGGCTGCGTGTCAACATCAACAAGGTGTGTCATATGACCGTGAAGCAAATAATCCTTTTAGATATGATAAACGTTCAGCAGTGTGTACAGTTGGACCAATTGTTAAAAATCCTGATGGCAGTTGGAAAACAACGATGTCAGTTCGCAGTGATGATGGTCAATGTGAATTTATTGTTGAAGAACCAGATGTAAAAGGATCATTTACCTCATTTGGAATAACCACTGTTCCCGAACATGGTAAAACATTTTTATATAACTATGATAACCGTACCTATGTTCGTTACACACCGACAACTGCCTATGCGGGTTCAGATGCGTTTACCGCAAGTTTAATTCATAAAGATGGCGTAAAAAGAACACCTCTGTCTGTTGCGGTTACTGTTGACAATACAGGTGTGCAGGTAACTAAGCCGGTCACAGCACAACCAACAGCAAAGTCAAGTTCAGCAAAAAAGGCAACCAAATCTAAATCAACCAAAAGTCGTAAAAAGACAGTTCATCGTTCAACTGCAAAAAAGAAATAACTAATTAGTCATTTTGTATATTGGTAAAAATTGTTTTTACCTTTACTCATAAGTTGTATTAAATTGTGAAATAAATAGGGGTGGGACGCGGGCGTTTCATCCCTTTTTGTTCGGCTTTTTTTACCAAATCCTGTAATGTGATTTTGGATGCCTCTTTTAGTGCTTTTTGATCTATTTCATCCCAAAATGGCTTAACAATTTGTGTATATAAGGAGAAGGTAATATCTGTGTATTTTTCTTTTTCCTGAACAGAAATAGCTTGAATAACATGTGCTAAAGTAATTAATCTTTTTGGTCTGGCCAGATGATAGCCACCATGGGGGCCACGGGTACTTTCTAAGATAGAGGCTTTAGATAATAATTGTAATATTGGTTCAATGCTTCTTTTTGGTAAATCAGTGCGGGTTGAAATATCTGCTGCACTAACTGTATTATTGCGACTTGAATAAAAAGCAATATCAGTAACAATAAGAATAGCAATTACAGCACGATCTTGTCTTAAAAGCATAATACTTTCCTTAAATGCCTTTTAGGTTAATTATTTATTTAATTCTCTTATTCTTATAAGTATATATGAATTATTAAAGATAAAAAATAGCATAATTTTATAAAAAAAAAATATTCACAGCAAATTATAGTGATATACTTGTAGGCAGTACATATTGCTTAGGATGCTATTTATGACAAATTCAAAAAAATCAGACTCTTTTCTTGATAAAGGTTTTTCTTTTGCGCAACCCAGAGGACGTATTTATGACTCTTTGCTGGAAACAGTTGGGGGAACACCTTTGGTGCGGCCATCTAATCTGTTAAAAACGGATCAGATTCCTGCTGATATTTTGTTAAAGCTTGAATTTTTTAATCCGCTAGCTTCTGTAAAAGATAGGCTAGCTACAGGAATGGTTTTACAAGCCGAGGCAGAAGGACTTATCAGCCCCCACAAAAGCGTTCTTGTTGAGCCAACATCTGGTAATACAGGCATTGGTTTGGCTTTTGTTGCTGCGGCAAGGGGATATCGCTTAATTGTTACAATGCCAGAGAAAGCATCCATTGAGAGACGTAAAATGATGCGTTTTTTAGATGCTCAGGTTGAATTAACCCCAGGGCATCTGGGAATGGCAGGGGCGATTGCACGCGCTGAAGAGATTGTTGCGAAAACGCCCAACGCTTGGATGCCTAGTCAATTTGAAAACGAGGTTAATCCCGTTGTTCATGAGGCATCAACAGCCCAGGAAATTTGGCAGGATACTGCTGGCAAGGTCGATATTGTTGTCGCTGGGATTGGTACTGGCGGTACAGTTACAGGAATTGCCAAGGGATTAAAAAAGTATAATCCCAATATTGAAATTTATGGCGTTGAGCCCGCAGAAAGCGCTGTTTTAAATGGTGAAGAACCTGGTCCCCATGGTATTCAAGGGATTGGTGCAGGGTTTAAACCAAAAATCTTAGATGCAGAGCTTTTAAAACAAGTTCTAATGGTTTCCGAAAGTGATGCCTTGGCTGCTTCTCGCAGGGTGGCGCGTCTGGACGGTATCCCTGTTGGTATTTCATCTGGGGCGGCGTTACATGCAAGCTTGCTGCTTGCTGCAAAACCAGAAAATAAAGGTAAAATGGTTGTTGCAATCGCACCGTCTTTTGCAGAGAGATATTTGTCAACACCATTGTTTAATGGATTAAGTTAACACAAATAAAAAAAGGTAGCTTGATCAAGCTACCTTTTTTATAAGACCATGATAATGATAATTAATGTAAAATAATTTCAACACGACGATTTTGAGGTTCACGAACATTTGGTCCCGTTTTAACCAAAGGATTATCTGAACCATAACCATGAATATCGATATCTGTGGCAGGAACACCATTTTTAATTAACTCTGCTTTGATCATTTTTGCTCTTTTTAATGAAAGTGCGATATTATATCGTTTTCCTCGTTCATTGGGGGCAGATGACGTATCAGTATATCCATCAGCTTCTATGCGTGTAGTTCTGACACTGTTATATGCTTGTGCTGCTTCTTTTACGATTGATCTGCTGCGGTCATTAAGATCATAACTGTCCCAAGCAAAGAACACGAGATAGGTTCGTGACTTTCTAGACTCTGGCACCGTTGGTGCTTTATCAATAGTGGTCGAAGGAGGAGGGGCAGGGTTGAATTCATATCTTAATCCCAACATAATAGAGTGATTAAAATAAGTTGTTGTATCTCTGTTTCCGCGATTATAGCTATAGCTATGGGTGGTATTATATCCGCCTTGGGTTCCCCATACATCTGCTGTATGGCTTTGAGGGGCCAGCATGGTCCAAAAACGATATTCTGTAATAAAAGATAATCCAACAACCCAAGGCGTTGGAAATGATAACCCACCAATAGCTTGATAAGAGAAGTTCCCAAATGTTCCCCCCAAATGTTCGGTCAAACGGTTATCAGAAGTATGTAATTTTACCCCGTTCATTGTTGACCAACCATATCCTATACCCGCACCAAAATAGGGGAATATATACGGGTTTCCAATATCCATATCAAAAAGAGCATTAACCATAACACCGTAGGTTTGCTGACGACCTTCACCTCTTGCTTTATAGGTACCAAGATTTTGGTATTTTAAAGGATTGTTTCGATAATTACCTTCAACTTCAATGCGAAATCCATTCCCCAGGCCATATCCCAAACTGGTAACAGCTGTTGCACCTGTACTATATTTATCGCGGCCACCGGGCATAATGGGATTAAGACGAACAACTTGATCTTGATTAAAGCTGGCTCCGCCAGATCCTGTCACATATAAGCCTTGCACGGGTTGGGCTTTTGCGGTTGTTGATAAAAATGATGTTCCACAAAGAGCTGCTGAAAGGCTTAATAATGATGTTGCAAAGAGACGAAACCGTAAATTCATCTTAACCTTTAAACTCCTGACTTGTAACAATCTGCCGCAAGGTTTAGCAGAATACTCAATTGGATTGGATAGCGTGTTTTTGTTCAAGAAAGAAGTAAAAAAACGGTTTTTAAATAAAAATTTTGTTTTTGTCATTCAAAGGTCACATTCTTTAAGTTCCATCTAATAAAAAAGACGGGAGAGGATCGGTAAAAAATTTATAATATTGTTCACGATATTTAAAATTTATTCCATCATACGTTGCTCAATTGGGAATAAGATCAATTGCCTGTTTATAAATTTCTGGTTTCAAAATAATTGTATGTGCAACGTCTAAATCCACGTCTGTTCCCAATGCAGAAGGGCATGCACTGCGTAAACGCAAAAGCATTTTTTGAGGGATGGGATATTTAGCCTTACGTGAAGCAAGAACATCTTGCGCATATGTAGAAGGGGAAGCTTGTATTGATTTCAAATTCGCTAGCTGTTGATCAAGAAATTGCTGTCCACGGCTGGTACAGATTTGAGGAATAATACCCAATCCTTGTATAGGCCATCCAAGAGGGGCTAGAACTCGACTCCACGTAACGAATAATTCACTGTTATCGGGTAGTTGGGCAATAGTTTGCACTAGCCCTTTACCCAATGTCGAACTGCCGATCACAACTGCTCTTTTATGATCAGCTAGGGCCGCTGCCAAAATTTCTGCTGCACTTGCTGTATGTCCATCGACTAAAACAGCAATAGGAACATTTTCAGTTAAATCCCCTCCTTGGACTGCCCAAACGTGATTTGCATCTGGGTTACGGCCTTGGGTCGTGGCGGCTATGCCTTGATTTAATAATAAAGCTGCACTGGTAATAGCTTGCTGTAAAACACCACCTCTATTTCCTCTTAAATCAATAATTAGCCCTTTGATTTTCATGTCTTGTGTGGCTTGATCTAGATATTGGCTGATTTCTTCAGCGGTGTATGTAGAAAAAGAAGTCACTTTAAGGATAATAATATTATCACTGGTAAAAGCAAAAACCGTTGCAGGGGGAACAGCTTCTCTTTTTAAATGAAATGTTTGAATTTTCTTTTTTCTAGGGAAACCCACTGTAAGGCTTATTGATGAATTCTCAGGTCCTCTTAACCATTTTGATACAGTGTCCAAAGATTGTTTAGTCGTGCTTTTATTGTCAACTTTATATAAACGTTGCCCCACTAAAATACCACTGTCCCATGCAGGACCATTGGTGTTAATAGACGAAATAATAAAGGAATTCCCGCGTTTAGTCACGGATATTCCAGCACTTGCTTCACCGCCATCGCGGGCATCACGATCATTTGATGCTGAACTGGGGCCAACATATCGTGAATAGGGGTCCATATGGTCAAATAATTCATCAAAAAAAGCTTGAATAACGCCTTGTTCACCAGCCGATCGAATAATGTCTGAATGATCCCAAGCTGCTGACCACATATCGACAACAATTTTCGACCATTGCTTGATCTTATCAGGTGCCACAGGTGAAGGAGTAGGAGGAAGGACCGCGCTGTAAATTAAATTTTGAGCTTGATAGAGATTTAAATGATTTTGTTCTTCTTTAAGAGAAAAGGCGGGGTCGATAGCGTTTAATCCGCTTAACCCCCACAAGCATAGTTGTTTTGCTGTATGTTCTTCTAGGGTTCTAGGTTGCAGAAACGTTAAAGCAGTAGCAATAACATTAATATATGTGTTTTTATTAAAACTTTTACTTGAGACCTGTGCGGAGGATGGTGTTTGAGACAAAGCAATAGAACAACTCATTGCGGTTATAAACGCAATGATAAGAAGCATCCTTAAGAACCATTTACATCTTATCGAAATATAACAAATACCTTGTATTAGATCGTCAATCGTAAATGGAATGGTCGTTTGTCGTAACAGGAGGGAAATTGTAAGTCTCCAAGGACAAGTTAAAACTACATTAGCTACTGAATATAATCTTAGGTTTATGTTTTACAAAAATGAATATAAATAATTTCATATTCTATTTATTAAGTATGGTAAAAAAAACACAGATTATTATCACATTATAGAGGGATAATAATCTGTTTTACAGTATTATTTTTTTTGATCGCTTTTTTTTGTTGTGGTTTTTTTAGCACTAGCTTTTTTTGTCGTGCTCCGTTTTTTCTGAGCTTTGGGTGCTTTCCCTTTTTCTTCCAGCAGGGCTACTGCTTGTTCAATGGTTAATTCATTACCATCATTCCCTTTGGGTAAGGGGGCAACGGTTTTTTTATGTTGTATATAAAAACCAAAACGTCCTTTACGTATGAAAATAGGTTCGTTATCTTTAGGATGTGGACCTAGATTGCGAATAGAAGCCATTTTTTTTTCTATGACTTCTAATGCCCTAGGTAAATCAACGGTCAATACGTTTTCGTCTTTGTTTAAAGAGGCAAAGATGCTGCCCATTTTAATATAGGGGCCAAAACGACCTAATCCTGCTTCGATTTTTTCACCCGTTTCCGGATACTCCCCTAGTTTTCTGGGTAATGATAATAAACCTAACGCTTGTTCAAAGGTAATAGTGTTTCCATCCATTCCGGGGGGAATGGTTGCACGCTTGGGCTTTTTCTTTTTGTCCTCAGGGTCGGCTTCACCTAATTGAATATAAAGCCCCCAAGGCCCGCGTTTGATTGTGACTGGTTCATTGGTTTGAGGATCGTTACCCAAAATACGAACCCCATCTTTTAGGGTATCGTCTTCTTCATTATTCCCCCCATCAACGGTTAGTTTACGGGTATATTGACATTCTGGATAATTTGAGCATCCTATAAAAGCTCCATAACGTCCCAGTTTAAGATGAAGTTTGCCATCATCGCATGCCGGACAAGATCTGGGATCAGAACCATCTTTTGTTGGGGTAAAGAAATGAGCCCCAAGATCTTCATCTAAAGCATCGATAACATCAGATATTTTTAAGTCTTTTGTTTGCTCTACAGCCTTAGAAAAATCATTCCAGAAATCTTGTAAGACAGTTTTCCAGTTTGTTTTGCTATCAGAAATGTCGTCAAGACGTTCTTCTAAATTTGCTGTAAAATCGACATCTACATATCGTTTAAAAAAAGATGTTAAAAAGGCAGTAACCAATCTGCCCCGATCTTGGGGAACAAAATAACGATTTTCTAGAGTTACATAATCCCGATCGCGCAAAACTCCCAATATAGAGGCATAGGTTGACGGACGACCAATCCCTAGTTCCTCCATCTTTTTAACTAGTGAGGCCTCGCTGTATCGGGGTGGGGGTTGGGTGAAATGCTGTTCAGGTAAAATCTTTTGAGTCTTAACGGGATCATTTTCTTTCATTAAGGGCAGCATAGAAAAACGTTCTTGTTTAGAACTTTCTTTATCATGCTCTTCGAAAGTGTCTGTATAAAGTTTCAGAAAACCGTCAAAGGTAACCATTGATCCAGTGGCTCTGAAAAGATGATCCTTGTTTAAGGTTGCTAAAGTAACTGCAACTTGATCAAGTTCTGCGGATTGCATCTGACTAGCAACCGCACGTTTCCAGATTAATTCATACAATCGTTTTTGATCTGGGGACAGGTAACGTGCAACTTGGTCAGGTGTATAATCAATATTAGTGGGACGAATAGCTTCGTGTGCCTCTTGGGCATTTTTAGCTTTGCTGGTGTATTTACGCGCAGTATTCGGTAAGTATGCTTTGCCAAAGTGACCATTAATATAGTCACGAATAGCATGGATAGCTTCATTAGCTATTTGCACGCCATCGGTTCGCATATAAGTAATTAGCCCAATCGTTTCCCCATCAAGTTCAATACCTTCGTACAATTGCTGGGCTGTGCGCATAGTGTTTTGTGCACTCATATGCAATTTTTTTGAAGATTCCTGTTGTAAAGTTGACGTTGTAAAGGGTGGGGCAGGGTTACGTTTTGTTTTTTTTCGTTCGACAGTGTGAACAGAAAATTGTTCTTGTTGAACAGCAGAGCATGCTTCTTTGGCAAGTGTTTCGTTGTTAAGATCAAATTGTTCTAGTTTTTTTCCATTAAAATGGGTTAATTTTGCTTGGAACGTCTCGTTAGAAGGGGTTAAAAAAGTACCACCAATCGTCCAATATTCTTTTGATTGGAAGATTTCAATTTCAGCTTCTCGTTCACAAATTAAACGTAAAGCAACAGATTGTACGCGTCCTGCGCTGCGTGATCCTGGTAATTTTCTCCACAATACTGGGGATAATGTAAATCCTACCAAATAATCCAATGCACGTCGCGCCAAATAGGCTTCGATTAGGGGTTGGTCAAGCTGACGAGGATTTTTGATTGCATGTTGAACGGCTTGTTTGGTGATTTCATTAAAAGTAATGCGTTCAACATTAATATTTTTAAGAAGCTTTTTTTCTTCTAACATTGCGCGAACATGCCATGAAATAGCCTCTCCTTCACGGTCAGGGTCAGTGGCAAGATAAAGGTTTTTCGCACCTTTTAGTGCTTGTGCGATGGCTTTAATCTGTTTTGTTCCGCGTTCATCAGCTTGCCAGTCCATTGCAAAATTTTCTTCTGGACGCACACTGCCATCTTTGGGTGGAAGGTCTCTGACATGTCCAAAAGAGGCAAGAACGGTAAATTGATTGCCAAGATATTTGTTAATTGTTTTAGCCTTGGCAGGCGATTCTACTATAATGACGTCTGTCATTTTGTCTCCAGACGAGGAATAGATGTAAAGTAAAGATATAAAAATAAGGATACTAGCGTTTATTGAACAAGAAGCAATTATTATTTTTATTTTCTTGGGTTCAGGTCAATATAGTTTTTGTAAAAATGTATAAAAGATTTTTTTTGTCAAAGGGTTATTTATAATTCAGGATATATCCGTTTTGCTGAAAAATAATTTTATTATTTATTTCCAAAACAGTCAGTGTCCCCAAAATTTCAGGTGTCGAATAAGGAAGGTCTCGAATAAGTGTATCAATTGGCACAGGGGAAGAAGAGAGCAAAGACAAAATATAATCCTCAGGATTATCAGGTGGTTGTGTAAAATTATTGGAAGGATTAGCGTCGGGTTGAGTAATTAACGAAGTTGAAAATAAATCTTGATTATTTATGCCATGAATTGGATTAGGGGAAAATTCGGGAAGCTCTGATAAAACATCCAAGGCATTTTCCGTTAAAACGGCCCCCATCCTCAATAAATTATTACTGCCACGACACCGTGGGTCCAAGGGCGATCCAGGTACTGCAAAAATAGGTTTGTGATAGTTAAGGGCCATTTTGCTTGTGATCAAACTGCCTGAATTAAGTGCGGCCTCTATCACAACACAACCATGACATAATCCTGCAATCAAGCGGTTTCTTCTAGGAAAATGGGCAGCTTGGGGGGCTGTTCCAAAAGGGAATTCAGAAATAATAACCCCTTTTTGTGCGATTTCCTGTTGTAGTTTTAGATGTTCAGAAGGGTAGGTTATATCAATCCCACAAGCAATGGCAGCAATGGTAAATCCCGTATATAATGCCCCTTTATGGGCAGCTTGATCAATTCCTCTTGCTAAACCAGAAATTATACCAATTTTATGGGACGAAAGATCTGCTGCTAAATTTTCTGCTATTTTTATACCATGGATAGAGGCGTTTCTGGCACCAACAATCGCAACATTAGGTTTATGTAAAAGATCAGGATTCCCTAGGACGGTTAACACAGGGGGTGCATCATTGAGTTGAGATAATAAAGGGGGATAATCCATATACCCGTGGATCAGAAATTGACCAGAATATTCAAATGTTTTTTCTATTTCCTTCATAATAGAGGAAATAGGGGGAATAACAAATTTCTTATTTGGATCCTTCCCCCTTCGTAGGGTGGGCAGCGCCTCAAGAGCGGCAGCAGCTGATTTATAATGTTTTAATAATTGATGATATCGATTAGCACCGACCCCTTCGGTTCGGGCTAACCTAAGGTGATCGCTGAGGCTTTGGATTGATAAATGACTGGAGGAAAGTTTATTCATTGGATGAAGGGGGAGATTGCTCTTTTTTTTCACCAATACGAGGTTCTGTATTATTAATCAGACGATGAATATTGGCTTGATGTCGCCACATCACTAACAAGCTGATGACTAAGGCAGGAAAAACCAATGGAGTTTGCAAATCAAATTGGTTAAAAATAATTACCAATAAAGGCCATGCAACAAATGCAGATAGCGCGCCAACAGATGAAATTTTGGATAATTTTGCCCCTAATAGCCATACGATACAGCATAAAATACCAGCAAAAGGCGTTAATGCTAGTGCTGCACCCAAACCTGTTGCAACTCCTTTTCCCCCTTTAAATCCTAACCAGATTGGAAAACAATGACCAATTACTACGCATATTGCTGCCAATGCTTCAGCTTGTGAAGTGTATGAAACACAAAATATATAGGCACATAAAACAGCAAAAGCACCTTTTCCCATATCACAAAGCAGGGTCAGAGCTGCAAGCTTTTTGCTCCCAGTTCGTAAAACATTGGTTGCCCCAATATTTCCAGAGCCTATTTTACGAATATCACCAACCCCACTAATTTGGGTGATTAGCATGCCAAAGGGAATGCTTCCAATCAAGTAAGCAATGAAGGCAACGCCAGCCATCAACGGCCATGCAAAATTAGGAACATGCCAAATCACGATAAAGCCTTTTCATAAACTTTGCGGCCCATTTTCCAAGTTCCAGTCACAACACCTGGTAAGACACGGTTATCAAAAGGGGTGTTTTGCGCACGCCCAGGCAAAATACCTGCCTCAACTAGCCAGGTTTTTTCTGGATCAAACATACACAAATCTGCAGGCTGATTTTTTTCCAAGGTTCCACAAGATTGTTTCAACAATTCCGCAGGGCGGTGGGTTAATAGAGATAAAGCTTGGGGTAAAGTTAATGTTTTTTCTTTAACCCGTGTTAAGGTCACACTGAGTAAAGTGACCAGTCCAGTGCCTCCTGCTGCGGCTTCGGCAAAAGGTAGGCGTTTATCATCAACGTCACGAGGTAAATGATCCGAGGCAATGGCATCAATTGTACCGTCAGCCAAGGCTTGGCACACGGCTTGCCGATCTTCTTCAGAACGTAAAGGAGGGGAAAGTTTGGCATAGGTACGGAAGTCACCGATTGCTTCTTCATTTAGGTCAAAATACATCGGTGCAGTATCACAACTTATGGGTAAGCCACGTTGTTTTGCTTGACGAATTAGTTCTAACCCTTCTGCGGTAGAGACATGCCCAAAATGTAAATGGCATTTGGTGAGTTCTGCCAATCGTAAATCGCGCGCAATCATAATGGCCTCAGCCGCTGCAGGAATAGAGGGTAACCCCAGCCTGGTTGCTAGTTCACCTCGTGTAGCACTGCCATTTTTGGCCAAAGAGGGATCTTCTGGATGTTGTACAACTAGACAATTATATCCATGTGCATAAGACATGGTCAGCATCATCAAACGGGTATTTTCAACGGCTTTATTTCCATCTGTAAAGGCAATGGCACCTGCTTCGTGAAGCAAACCGATTTCAGCCATTTCTTTGCCTTCACAGCCTACGGTCAAAGCACCATAGGGTAAAATAGTAACAGAGCCAGTTTCATCACCCTTGGCTTTTAACACAGAAACCAAAGCAGGGTTGTCGATGGCAGGCTTAGTGTTAGGTAAAATAGCCATTGTTGTGATCCCACCTGCGGCCGCAGCTTGGGCAGCGGTGGCAATGGTTTCACGATACTCATATCCAGGTTCACCAACAGTGACACGCATATCGACCAACCCAGGGCATAAAACAGCACCCTGACCATCAATTACGTCACATTCCTCTGGTTTGCCTTCACTATCTGGTAAATCAATGCCAGCGATGATGCCGTCTTTTACGAGTAATCGCCCAGGCTGATCGATATCGGATTTTGGGTCAATTAAGCGCACATTGGTAAAAAGTAAGGGTTTCATGGCTGTGCCTTTATATGAGAGAATTTTTCAAGAACGGCCATTCTAACTGCAACACCCATTTCAACTTGTTCCTGAATAACACTTTGCTGTGGATCGTCAGCAACATTGCTATCGATTTCAACACCACGATTTAATGGCCCAGGATGCATAACCAAAGCCCCTGGTTTGGCTAGGTTCAATCGTCTGCGATCCAAGCCAAAGAAACGGAAATATTCCCTGGGGCTGGGAACTAATCCTGCTTGCATCCGTTCACGTTGCATCCGCAGCATCATAATAACATCAACGTCTTTAATGCCTTCATCCATTGAATAATAAGGAGTTGCCCCCATTTTGCTGATGGTCAAGGGTAATAGGGTTGGTGGGCCAATAACTCGGACGTGGCACCCCATTGTATTTAGTAATAAAATGTTTGATCGTGCCACGCGACTGTGTAAAATATCGCCACAGATAGCAACTGTTAAGCCTGATAGACTGCCGAAATGTCTGCGAATAGTTAGGGCATCCAGCAGGGCCTGGGTGGGATGTTCATGCATGCCATCACCCGCATTAATTACACTGGCGTCGACCTTTTGCGCCAAAAGGGCTGGCGCACCAGAATGGGAATGACGAATAATCAACAAATCTGCACGCATTGCGTTTAACGTATATGCTGTATCAAGCAAGGTCTCGCCCTTGCTGACTGAAGAGGAGGAAACAGACATATTAATAACATCAGCCCCCAGTCGCTTACCTGCTAATTCGAAAGAAGTACGCGTACGAGTGCTGTTTTCAAAGAACAAGGTGATCAGCGTGCGCTCTCTCAGAAGCGTTCTGGGTGTTTTGCGTGAACGATTTAATAGAGCATAATTATCAGCACGATCTAACAGCATTTCTATATGTTGAGAGCTTAGTCCTTCAATCCCTAAGAAATGTTGTCCAAAGGTATTATCCATTGGTAATGGCTCCTAATCTGGCCAAAACTTCGTCTTTACCCAAAGCAAGTAATGTATCATCAATTCCTGGCGACATAGTACTGCCCGTTACCGCAGCACGTAAGGGTTGGGCAACTTTACCCAACTTTAGACCTTCTGTTTCTGCAAATTGATGTAGACAGTGATTAATCGTTTCTTTGGTAAAAGGGGTTAAGGCCGAAAGTTGCGATGCAAGTTTGCCTAGCATAGCATAAGTATCTTCATTCAGTAGTTTTTTTGCTTTGTCTGTAAAGGTTAAGGGGATAGTGGCACATAAGAAGGCCGCACTTTCAGCAAGTTCTGTTAAGTTTTTTGCCCGTTCTTTTAATCCTGGCATTAAGAATAAAATACGTTTTTCATATAATGGGTCTATGTTAATATTTTTTGCGGATGATAAACGGGAGATCACTTCTGCTGTCAGCCGTAAATTGTCAGCTTGTCGTAACCAATATCCGTTGATATGGGTTAATTTTGCATAATCCATACGCGAAGGAGATCGTCCGACTCCATCCAAGTCAAAAAGAGCGATTTGCTGTTCACGGTTAAGAATTTCATCGTCACCATGCCCCCAGCCCAATCTAAGCAAATAATTACATAAAGCTTCTGGAAGGTAACCTTCGTCACGAAATTCCACCACGGAACTTGCACCATGACGTTTGGATAATTTTGCACCGTCTGGCCCATGGATTAATGGCAGATGTGCAAATTGAGGAATATCCCAATCCATAGCGCGATAAATCATGAGTTGTCTGAAGGTATTGGTTAAATGATCGTCCCCACGAATAACATGGGTGATTTGCATATCATGATCATCACACACGACCGCATGTTGATAGGTTGGGGTGCCATCAGCGCGTAAAATAATCATATCGTCCAGTTCGATATTGGCAACGGTTACTTCGCCTTGAACCAAATCGTGGATGACTGTTTTTCCTTCACGTGGGGCTTTGATTCGCACGGTATAAGGTGCATTTTTGGGGGCTTCTGCTGGATCACGATCGCGCCAGTATCCGTTATAACGCGGTGGTTTTCCTTCGGCTTGGGCCTTAGCACGCATTTCGGCCAATTCTTCAGGTGTGCAATAACATTTATAAGCTTTTCCTGTTTCAAGTAAGTGTAAGGCAACTTCTTGATGGCGTTGAATGCGGGTGGATTGATAAACAGGTTCTTCGTCAGGGGTTAATCCCATCCATGCCAGTCCATCTAAAATAACGTCTACTGCCTGTTGGGTGGATCGCTCTCGATCGGTATCCTCGATACGCAATAAAAATTGGCCATTATGATGTTTCGCATAAAGATAATTGAAAAGTGCTGCGCGAGCATTTCCAATATGAAGTAAACCTGTGGGGCTTGGGGCAAAACGTGTACGAACTGTCATAAGCGTCTTTCTTAAATGCGCAAAGTTAAAATATTTTTTGTATAAACGATCACACTATAATTATTTAAATGAAATATGTGAAGGTCAGTTTCATATTTGTTGTTACATTTATTTGTATTTTAAACAATTTAAATTAGAATTAAGCAACGATCTTTGGAATTTTCTTCTTTTTTGATTATATTTGCTAAGGGAGCAAGGCAATGAGTGTGCAAGATCATCAAAAAGGCGAATATAAGCTTACTGCAATATCTGCACCTCGCTTATATGGAATATTAGCAAGAGATGCGAGGGTCGGAGTTATTTTGCGTCGAGGGCCAAATCAATGGGTGCAGCTCGTACGTTGGGATCTTCGTAATGATACTCTTGAACATGGACAATGGCTTAAAGGGCGCGTTTACGAAAAACGTTGTGATTTGTCCCCGTCGGGGGAGTATTTAATTTATTTCATATCAAGAATGGATTCGAAAGGGTATTGTGGCACGATGGTTTCAAAACCTCCCTTTTTTACGGCACTAGCTTATTGGAAACATGGTGATAATACATGGGGTGGGGGCGGTGTATTTGATGATGAAAATTGTATCAGATTAAATCATCTTGCGGATGAGCAAGAATTAGCAGATGGATTTTCTGTGCCATCATACATGCGTATCAAACTTTTCGGAGAAAATTCTGGAAGAGGTGAAGATGGGTATGTTTATCATCATACGCAATGTCGTGATGGGTGGGTATTAATACAAGAGGGAAAGGGACATTATGCCTCTGCTGAAAAGGGATGTTCTTGGTATTACGATCCTGTAAGAATTTTTGAAAAAACAAATAAATATGGCTTCAAATTACAACAAATATGGCGCTGGACAGCAAGGAAAAATAGACCATTTCAAGAATTTGATTATTGCATTTTAGATTCCAATAATCAAATTTGCCTACAGCTTCATAACCTAACCTGGGCAGATTGGGATCAAGGAGACTTGGTTTTTGCAGAAAATGGGTGTTTATATCGGCTTTCCTGTGAGAAAGAAGGATATTTCCCTGCTATTGAAAAGCAATTTTTTAAATTAATTTATAATTTTAGGAAAAATTCGTTCATACCACTTACACCACCACCTCAGGCGTGTAAGTGGTAGTAATGCGTTTGGGAATAATGGAATTCGTAGCGTTGTGTTTGTTGTTAGGATGAATAACAATGAGGTTACTATTTAATCAAAGCAGATCTAACAGCTTATTTTTATAATACCCATTAACGATATCTATTTATTGCATATGGTGGGTTGATTTGGATAACTTTTTTTATCATAGGCGATATGTATATGTCGCAAACTAATATTTACAGAGTGATTAAGTTAATTCTTTGAAGAATAACTGCGTTATTGCGTACTCTTTTTTATATCCCGACAAATGCCAAATCATGTTTTTAATTGTTGTTGTATTAATTTTTTAATATGTCTTGGTTATTCTGTAATTAAGCTCTTTGGTTCTGCTGTGTAAACTATATGAGGCCAGATATCATAGGGTATAAAATTTTAACTATTTGTTTTCTTTATTCGTTTTCAATAAAGTTTTTTAATTGAAATTCAAGATAAGTTGATCTGTAAAAAACGATTTGCTTGTTGTCGTTCTTTGAAATGTTGTTTACCAATAGTTATAGAATTTTTTTTCTATTAAAAGAAAATTTTGCAAGAAAATAGAATTATTTTTTTATTACGGTAATGCAAATAGAAAAATATGACGATCATAATTTTATAAATTTTGTTATGGGGAACAAAAATGAAATTAGCATATGATCCCAGTCATTTTAGAGATAACACAACAATCGTTGAAATGATTCACAAGGTTGCAGACCTTGGTTATGAATATATTGAAATGTCACCGCGGGTAGATTTTTGTCCATTTTATGGCTTTCCAAAAGTTGATAAGGCAACAATACAAACTGTTAAAAAAACACTAGCTGAAACAGGCGTGAAAATTTCTTCTTTATTACCTTTATACCATTGGGCTGGACCAGAAGAAGATCGCCGTCAGGCAGCAGTGCGTAATTGGAAGCGTGCAATTGAAATTGCTGTGGAATTAGGGGTTGACCTAATGAATAGCGAGTTTTCTGGCTCTAAATATAAACAAGACGTGTGTGAAGAAATGTTCATTCGTTCAATGGACGAATTGCTGCCCATTTTTGAAAAAGAAGGTATTCGTTTAAATCTGCAGGCGCACCCCTATGACTTCATTGAGACAAATGCAGGTGCGGTGAATATGATCCGTGCTTTGGATAAACCGTGGATCAAGTTGGTTTATTCGACGGCACATGCGTTTTATTATGATGATGGTGTTGGTGATATAAATGCGCAATTTGATGAAGCAGGTGATTTAATAGATCACGTTTTATTTGCTGATACGTTTAATCATAAAGCAGCATTTGGATTGCGGTATATTATTAATCCCCCTGATGCACAGGTAACAATTCATCAACATTTGAATATTGGTGAAGGTGAAGTTGATTTTGACACAATTTTCAAAAGGCTACAGGCTATGAAATTTGATGGTATCGCCACCAATGCTGTTTTCGCATGGTCTGATAAACCTGAAGCGTCTTCTGAATTTATGATGAAGAAATTAAAACTGGGTTTAGGAATCTGAATCAAGATTAAAATTAATTATTTATTTCAAAGGTTTAAAGTTTTTTAAAAAAGGTTATGTGAATGATAAATGGTGAAAGAAAAATTTCGCGCCCATTGCGCTGGGGTATGGTCGGTGGTGGACGAACGGGACAGGTTGGATATAAACATCGTACTGGGGCGTTACGGGATGGAACCTATCAATTAGTTTGTGGTGCATTTGATCTGGATGTTGAACGTGGACGTGATTTTGGCGTTCACTTGGGGGTGGCTGCTGATCGCTGTTATGCGGATTATAAAGAATTAATTGCCAAAGAAACCAGTCGTTCAGACGGGGTGGAGGTTGTCTCAATTGCAACCCCTAATTTTACACATTTTGAAATTACCAAAGCCTGCTTAGAGGCAGGGTTACACGTGATTTGTGAAAAACCTCTTTTCTTTACTGTTGCTGAGTGTGATGAAGTACAGAAAATTGCTCAATCCAAAGGTCTGATCGTTGGGGTAACGTACGGTTTTACGGGACATCCATTGGTCCGTCAGATGGCGCAGATGATTAAAAAGGGAATGTTAGGTGATATTCGTATTATTGACTTACAATATACGCATGGATTTAATGCGGGTGATGATGTAAACGCCAGCGAGGCACAAAAATGGCGGACTGATCCTAAAACTTCAGGTCCAACGTTTGTGTTGGGGGATATTGGTACACATCTATATTACCTTTCAGAAGTAGTGTTGCCACACTTGAAAATAGAAAAATTATTGTGTGATCGCAAAGCATTTATTCCAACGCGTGCCCCCTTGGAAGATCATGCAACGGTCTTAATGCATTACGATAATGGTGCACGTGGACATTTATGGGTCTCTTCTGTCGATGCAGGGAATATGCGTTCTCAACGTTATCGATTTGTAGGATCAAAAGCATCGCTGGAATGGACAGATTCATTTCCCAATCAATTAAGTTACGAGATCCAAGGCGAACCTGTGCAGATTTTGCATCATGGTATGCCTTATCTTGAAGATGAAACCAATGAAATTGATCGAATGGGTGCATTACATACCGAAGGATTAGGCGATAGTTGGTCCAATGTCTATCTTTGGATTGCCCAGGCCATAGACGCCGCTCAAAAAGGGGATCATTCATTTTTAAACACGCATCATTATCCTGGTATTACCGCGGGGACAGAAGGGGTGCGATGGTTAGAAAACTGCGTACGTTCAGCAGATGCTGGAGCTGTATGGGTTGATTATAAATAATTTATGTTGCGAAAGGCTTTTTGATGAAGCTTTCAATTTGTACTGATGTTATGGCCAGTTTATCGTTTGTCGAGATGCTGGATAAATGTGTAGCCCTTGGGATTGAAGGTATTGAGATGACGGGTGGTGGCTGGTCCAGAGCCCCCCATTTTCGTGCAGATGCATTGTTGGCGGATAAGGGATTGTTAAAACAAAAGCTGCACGAAATTAAAGTGCGTGGTTTGGAAATTGCTGCTTTAAATTGTTCGGCAAATCCATTGGATCCAGGGGATATGGGAAAACGTCATTTAAAAGAAATGGAAGATACCATCCGTTTGGCTGGTGAAATTGGCGTAAAGAAAATAGTAACAATGTCAGGACTGCCAGAGGCCGCACCTGGGGATACCGTGCCAAACTGGCTTGTCTATACCAAAAGTTGGCCTAATGAGATGCCAGAGCGTGATCGTTATCAATGGGAAGAACGTGCGTTTCCACTGTGGCATCACTTGGTGGAACTGGCCGACACGGTTGGAGTAGAGAAATATGCGTTGGAAAATTTTTCTGCCATGCTGGTTTGGAATCCAGAAACGCTCTTTCGTTTGCGCAATGCTGTTGGGCCAAAAATTGGAATGAATTTAGATCCTTCACATTTGATATGGATGGGGGCAGATCCGATTGCCGCAGCACGGGCGTTGGGGGATGCAATTTATCACTGTCATGGTAAGGATACGCGCATTGAACGAGGCCTGGCAGACGTAAATGGACTTTTGGAGCTTAAAGAGGTCACAGATGTCGCTAATCGCAGCTGGAATTATGTAGCGGTGGGTGCTGGAAAAGATTTGCAATGGTGGAAAGAGTTTTTTTCAGTTGTAAGAATGGTTGGGTATAACGATTGGGTCAGTCTGGAAATGGAGGATTTTACCATGTCTACAGATGCAGGTATTCAGACCTCTGTTGATGCGTTAAAGGCAACAATTAGTCGCTAAATATTTTATAGCTTTTATAGTGGGGAAACTGGCAATGGCCATTGATAAGAAACGGTTTTGTTTAAATCGTAAAATTGCACCTATGTTGGATATTCCAACCTTTTTCAAACTGGTTCACGAAATTGGACTCAATAAGGTTGAGTTACGTAACGATATGCCCAGTGGCAAGGTTACAGACTCATTAACCCATCAGCAAGTTAAGGAATTGGCCAACTCGTACGATATTCAAATTATAACGATCAACGCAATTTATCCTTTTAATCGTTATGATGATCAGGTACGTAATTTGACCCTATCTATGCTTAAAGAGGCACAGGCGTTGGATATCAATGCTGTTATTTTATGTCCATTAAATGAAGGTGTTTCAATACCTCAGGATAAAATTATCTATGCATTGCAAGAGTTAGGAGAATTGTTTAAACAATATGGCATTGCAGGACTTGTTGAACCGCTTGGTTTTCCAGAAAGCTCTTTGCGCTCTGCATTTCAAGCTCAGGAACTTATAAAACAAGCTAATGTTCCTTTTAAATTAGTTGTTGATACGTTTCATCAATATTTATACCCAGACTCTAAACAAGATATGCAAAAACTGGATGTAAATTCCATTGGATTGGTGCATTTGTCAGGGGTGAAGGCTGATTGTACAGTGCAACATCTTCAAGATGAGCAACGCGTTATGTTATCCCAAGGTGAAAAATTAAATAGCTGTGAGCAAGTCAAAATTCTGGAAGCAAAGGGGTATCAGGGAATATACGCTTTTGAGCCTTTTTCATCAGAACTAAACCATTGGGATTACGAAGATATCAAGCGTGAAGTTACGCAAAGTATTCAGATGCTTCAATCTTATTGCGCGTAATATTATATTAATTATCCTAGGATAAGCAAACGAGGTCTTTTCCTTAAATGGTTTATCCTTTTTATTTGTGATTATTATGATAATCTTTTCTTGACTTATTTCCATATTTCTATATTTATCGAAATATGGAAATAAAAAATGCAATTACTGCTTTAGCAGCCCTTGCGCAAGAGTCTCGTCTTGCCATCTTCAGAACGTTGATTCAGGCCGGTCCCGAAGGGATGCCTGCGGGGCAAATCGGTCAGCACTTACAAATCCCCCCATCATCTTTGTCATTTCATCTTAAAGAACTGGTCCATGCCAACATGATCATAGCGCAACAAGAGGGGCGATTTATAATTTATCAAGCGAATTTTAAAACAGCCAAGGCGCTAATTGAGTTTTTAACTGAAAATTGTTGTGCAGGTCATCCTTGTGATGATTTGTCAGCGTCTTGTTCAAAGGATATATAAATGTCAAGAGTGCTTACTTTATCGAACCCCACTGTTTTACCAGCATTGAATATAGAAATCGCAAGACAAAGCTCTGTCTTTGATTTAATAAAACAGACTGAAACACCAATTAAAATTTTATTATTATATGGCTCCTTGCGTGCCAGATCTTATTCAAGATTAGCCATAGAAGAAGCCGCCCGTATTTTACAATTTTTTGGTGCACAAACACGCATTTTCAATCCAACAGATTTACCTATGCCCGATCAAGTGCCTAATGATGATCATCCTGCTGTTCATGAATTGCGGGAATTGGCATTATGGGCAGATGGTCACGTATGGTGCAGTCCTGAACGTCATGGTCAAATTTCCAGTATAATGAAAGCACAAATTGATCACCTGCCTTTACAAATTGCTGGGATTAGACCGACCCAAGGTCGTACTTTGGCGGTGATGCAAGTTTCTGGTGGGTCGCAAAGCTTTAATTCTGTGAATAATTTACGGATTTTAGGGCGATGGATGCGTATGTTCACCATTCCTAACCAATCCAGCATTGCCAAAGCATTTCAGGAATTTGATGAAGAGGGACGAATGAAGCCTTCGGCATATTATGATCGTATTGTTGATGTGATGGAGGAATTGATAAAGATAACGATTTTGCTGCGTCCTCATCAAGCCATGCTGATTAATCGTTACTCTGAGTGTAAAGAAGCTGGAAAAATTGTCGATCCTAAAACAGATTTGCCTTCAATTGCGATCAAACCTCAATAATTTGTTATTATTTAAAGAAGATGTTCCATGAAAATATTTGAACGTTATTTAACGGTTTGGGTTTTGGTGTGTATCTTTATTGGTGTTGGGGCAGGCAAGGTTTTTTCTGACTTTTTTCATCGACTGGCAGCAATTGAAATTGCACATGTAAATATACCAGTAGGAATATTAATTTGGATTATGATTATTCCTATGTTGATGAAAATCGACTTTCGCTCTTTGTCACAGGTTGGGGCACATTGGCGTGGCATTGGTGTAACTTTATTCATTAACTGGGCAATCAAACCATTTTCCATGGCTTTGTTGGGGTGGTTTTTTATATATGTGGTGTTTGCCCGCTTTTTGCCAACGGATCAATTAAATAGTTATGTGGCAGGGTTAATTCTATTGGCCACAGCACCTTGTACTGCAATGGTATTTATATGGAGCCGATTAACCAACGGCAATCCGTATTTTACATTATCCCAAGTCGCATTAAACGATACGATTATGATTATTGCTTTTGCACCAATTGTTGCTATGTTGTTGGGATTATCCTCCATTACGGTGCCTTGGGATACACTACTGATTTCTGTAACAATTTATATTATTATTCCCGTGATTATCTCTCAAGGATTAAGAATATTTTTATTACGTAAAGGGCAGAATCTTTTTGATTCCTTTATGGGGATTATGGGAAACTGCTCTATGGGGGCGTTATTATTAACGTTAATTTTATTGTTTGCTCTACAGGGTAAAGCAATCATTCAGCATCCATTTATTATTTTGATGTTGGCAATTCCAATTTTAATTCAGGTTCTTTTTACTTCCAGCCTAGCCTATGGATTAAATAAATGGTTTGGGGAAAGTTATGAAGTTGCATGTCCTTCTGCATTAATCGGAGCAAGTAATTTTTTTGAACTGGCAGTTGCCACAGCAATCAGCCTATTTGGATTTCATTCTGGGGCAGCCCTTGCAACGGTTGTTGGGGTATTGGTAGAAGTCCCAGTCATGTTGTTTGTCGTTAGGATATTAAAAGCTTCTGAACAATGGTATAAAGCATAAACTCACGATATTTGACAAAGGATACAAAATGACAACACAAACCGTCGATACAGACACGATGCTTGTTAAAAATATTATTGGCGCGATTGATGAAGATGGGGTTAGAGAGGAACGCCATCCTCCTTCAGAGTCATCGTCTTTGTGGAGGTTAAATTTTGTATTAAGAGTGTGGAAAGAAGTTGATGGTCACAATTATGAAGAAAATTTACGTATTCAAAAAGATCTGAACAAGGAGGATTTTGACGCTTTATTTGAAAAATTACGGGACAAGGATTTAGTGTATATAACGGTACGATTTTTAGATTATCAAACGGCAGAATTGATTGCGTTAAATGAAACTATTAACGATGAAGAATTAAGTAAGAAATTCTTTGAGGACGATATAAAGCCGCAAATTATTCATCATCCACAATGGGGAGCCTTTGTTTTTAATAATGTTGTCAAGTGGTTCGAAGGGCACGCTTCGTGGATGGATCAGAAAGTAACATTATATGTAGATGCTACTGACGAAGATTCCTTTTCTTACTTGTTGGACCAAAACCAGCCCTTATTTGCTGAACAATCCCAATGGATGGAGAGAATATTAGCATTTACTGTGGCTAAATTATTACCATTAAAAAATGATTCGTGGCTGCATGAAGATCAAGATCCCCTAACACCACAAGAATTTATAGATAAATTAGAGCTAGAAACGATTTTGTTAGACAAAGATGGTTCTTTTTATTTCACGTTTAATGATCATGACTTATTTTGGGGACATACAATTTCAACTTTGGGATCGTTAGAGCAAGGGATTACAGATTCTTCGATATAAAGCGATTTGGTGTTGAAAAAATTAACCAAGTAATATGATGAGATATATGAAGGTTAGTTGCTATTTTTAAAGTGTGGCACAAGTTTTTTCAGTATTGGCAAATCGAAACCGAGACATTAAAATTATGGATCCCTGTTGCTTTTGCAGCTGGATGTTTAATTTACTTTTTATTGCCAGTTGAACCATCCCTTTATTGGGGGATGGCTTTTTTTGTTTTTGGGACTGTTATTATCGTTGGGATACGTTGTTATGCGACCTCGTATCTTGGTCTGTATCAGTTAGGTTGGTCAGTGACATTGGTGGCGGCTGGATTTTGTCTTGCTTGGATACAAACCCATCAACAATCCCCTTTTTATCAAGTCCCTACACGGTCAACGATGATTCAGGGACAAGTGAAAACTGTTGAATACTTGCCATCAGGAAAAAGAAGGTTGGGCGTTCAGCATGTGCGTTTTTTAATAGCCCCCGAAATGGATCAGCAGGAATGGCAGCGTTTGATCGTATTTACGCTTTCAAAAAATGATCATCAATCTATCCAAACTGGAAACTGGATCAAGGCAAGGGTGTTGTTACAACGCCCATATTCCCCACAGATTGTTGGAGGATATGATTTACAATTTAAAGCATGGTTTTCAAATATCGGTGCTTATGGGTATGCTTTACAGCCCATTCAGATCATTTCTAAACAATCGCCTAAAACGATCCGTTCTTTACGTGAAAATATCGCCTATCATATTCGCCAACAGCTACCAAATTCTTCAGGGGTTATTGCTCAAATTTTATTAACGGGTATGAGTGGGGAGCTGCCTGCCTCAGTGCGCCATGACTTTGCTGCATCTGGTTTGGCACATTTATTGGCAATTGCGGGATTACATTTGGGAATTGTAATGGGAACTATTGGATACATAACGCGGTGGTTATTATTGCGCAGCCAATATTTGACTTTGTATTTACCCGTAAAAGAAATGGCCATTGTCACGGGATGGTTGAGTGGTTGTGGATATTTAATTTTAACAGGATTACATTTACCAGCGATGCGCAGTTTGATTATGGCCTCTGTTGTTGTGATTGCATTACTTTATAAGCGTCTTGTAATTTCTAAGCATAATTTAATGCTTGCTGCTTTATTTTTATTATTGCTGTCTCCAGCTTCAGTGTTGGATGTATCTTTTCAAATGTCAATGGCCGCCGTCATGGCGTTGGTTTCAGGATACAGATGTTGTTCTTTGTTTGTAACAAAATGGGCGGGGTACGAGCCATCGATAAGACGTTTTTGTTTAGTGTGTATTATTGAACCTGCAATCGTCAGCATTTTAGCAGGAACAGCCGTTGTGCCAATTATTATGACATATTTTCATGAGATCGATTTATATTTCATATTTGCCAATATAATAGCAGTGCCACTGACAGCTTTGTGGATTATGCCCTTAGGTTTATTAGCATTATGTATGATGCCGTTAGGTTTTGATAGCCCTTTCCTACAACTTATGGCTTGGGGGATCAAAGGGGTTATCATTTTAGCAAAAGCAGTATCAGGGTTACCTTATGCCAGTATCTCGATACCTTACTTTCCCCCATGGAGATTAGCGTTATATTTTTTAGGGTTATGTATGTTATGTTTATGTGTTACGAAGCTGCGTTGGTGTGGATTAGGAATTATTTTAATTAGCCTAGTATTTGTTTTCTGGTCTAACAAACCTGATATTTTAACCGCGGCCAATGGACGCATGATTGGAATCAGACAAGAAAATCAATTGATATTTTTATGTCAAGGGGGATGCGATCGTATAACAAAAGAGCAATGGCAATTAGTACTGGGATTAAAAAATGTTACGACGATTCCCTCAAACAGCATTGCAAGTTGCAATGACAAATATTGTTATTTTTTTAACCAAAAAATACTGGCGACTTTTAAATCAATTGATGATTTAAGTACTCGCGTGGAACTGTGTCGGAAGACGGTTCTTGAAGTATCTTTTTTGTGGGGAAAATCGTCTTGCGCTGACATAATTACGATTGACAAACAAAGTAATTGGACAAGTGGGGCGCACAGTATTTGGTTGAATCCCCTACTAATTCAAAATGACTTGGAAAATAGAGGAAAGCGTCCTTGGGTTATGGAACCTATTCAACGAGGTATGCCCAACATGCCCGTGGCACAAACCGAATAATTAAGGGACAAGATTTTTATTAGAGTAATGGCATACTTGGGTTGCAGGGCAACGCCAGCACTCTGGTTTTCTGGCCTTACAAACATATCTTCCATGTAAAATTAACCAATGGTGAGATTCCCTTAGATATTCCTTGGGAATACGTTTGATCAGAGCTTTTTCAACTTCTAATGGATTTTTACCAATGGCTAGTCCCGTGCGATTACCCAATCTAAATATATGTGTATCAACAGCCATAGTGCTTTGGTTAAAGGCAATGTTTAATACGACATTTGCGGTTTTACGTCCAACCCCTGGTAATGCCTCTAATGCCTCTCTTTCTCCAGGAACTTCACCATGATGAATATCTAATAATTGTTGCGATAGGGCGATAACGTTGCGCGACTTGGCACGCCATAATCCAATTGAATTAATGTAACTTGCAACTCCTTCTTCACCCAAGGCAATCATTGCTTTGGGCGTGGAGGCAATAGAGAACAATTTTTCTGTAGCTTTATTAACAGATGCATCTGTTGCTTGGGCTGATAATACAACCGCTACTAATAACGTATACGGAGTTGTATAGTTTAATTCACTTTTGGCATCTGGATTTGCTTTAGCTAGAAGTTTGATGAATTTTCGAACTTCTGCTAAAGTCATCGCTGGAGTTTTTTTGTTGGGTTTGGACGGTGTCGAAGCCATGATTAAATAAAGAACGATTAGCCCATAAAACCCAAAGGTCTACCACCCATAATATGGAAATGAAAATGAGGCACTTCTTGGCCAGAATCTCTGCCAATGTTGCTGATAATACGATATCCGTTATCACCAAGCCCTAACTGTTTGGCGACTTTGGCAACTGCACGGGTAAAAGCAACCATTTCCTCTGGTGCTGCACGTTCGGCAAAATCTGCAAAAGAAATATAAGGGTTTTTGGGAATAACCAACGCATGGACAGGCGCTTGGGGGGCGATATCGTGAAATACCAACACGAATTCGTCTTCGTAAATTGCTTTACAAGGAACTTCTTTTTTTAGGATTTTAGCAAAGATATTCGTAGGATCATATTTAGAGCAAGTTGCAGGCATTATATTTTCCTTGGTTAATATTAAGAGGGAATAGAACGAGATGCTTTTTCAATAATTCCACTGGTTCCTTCGCGGCGATGCAGTTCTGCCCAAACATCCTGGGGGGAAACATCGGTGCTGACCCACATGACTAATAAATGATATAAAACGTCAGCACTTTCTTTAATTAACTCTGCTTGATTACCTGTGGCACATTCAATAAGACATTCAATTGCTTCTTCACCGAATTTTTGCGCTGTTTTATGAGGACCCTTTGCAAGTAGTTGTGCAGAATAGCTGGTGCTAGGATCTGCATTTTTGCGAGAGAGAATAGTATTGTAAAGCTGTTCTAAAATATCGGCATTTATTGGTGGGCTCATGGGTAATTACTTTTTGATCTTATAAGTTATGATATCATTTTAATAATCGTACTGGAATATTTGCATCTGCCAAGGATTTTTTTACCTGAGCAATAGTAAATTGTCCAAAATGAAAGACGCTGGCGGCCAATAACCCTGTTGCGCCTGTTTGTGCACCTTGGGCAAAGTGATGCAATTCACCAACACCGCCACTGGCAATGACAGGCACTTTAACGGATTTACAAACTGTTTTTAAAAGGTCCAGATCAAACCCTTTCCCTGTTCCATCGCGATCCATACTGGTTAACAACAATTCTCCAGCACCTCTTTGTGCCATTTGCTGGCACCATTCAATCGCATCTATCCCAGTGGGATTGCGCCCTCCATGGATATATACTTCCCATGATCCTTTTCCATTTGAACGCGCATCAATAGCAACAACAACGCATTGGCTGCCAAATTTATTTGCAGCATCATTAATAAGTTGTGGCGTTTTTATTGCTGCGGAATTAATTGCACATTTGTCTGCCCCAGCCAAAAGCAAGGCCCGCATGTCATCTGTGGATCTGACACCACCACCAACCGTTAAAGGTAGGAAAATTTTCTCTGCTGTGCGGCTAACAACGTCTAAAATAGTGTTTCTATTTTCATGACTGGCCGTGATGTCTAAAAACGTTAATTCATCTGCCCCCGCTGCGTCATAGACCAGTGCTTGTTCAACAGGATCACCCGCATCGCGCAACGAAACAAAATTAACCCCTTTGACCACACGGCCGTCTTTTACATCAAGGCAAGGAATGACACGTGTTTTTAGCATGTTTCCAAAACTTTCAATGCTTCAGCAATCTGTATACGGCCATCATATAAAGCACGTCCAACAATAACCCCTTCAATTCCTGGTTCTGTATTTGCTGTTTGACGTAATTCCCGTAAATGATCCAAATTACCAACACCACCACTGGCAATAACGGGAATGGTCAAATGGTGGGCAAGATTAGCAGTAGCATCAAGATCCAGCCCTGAAAGCATACCGTCTCGTTGGATTTCAGTGAAAATGATAGCTGCAGCACCACTGTCTTGAAGGCGTAGAGCTAAATCTAATGCCTTCATTTCTGAGGTTTCTGCCCATCCTTCAGTGGATACAAAGCCAGCTTTAGCATCAATCCCAATGACAATTTGATTAGGAAATGCTTTGCATGCATCATAAACAAGTTTGGGATTTTTTACAGCGACACTGCCTAAAATAATACGAGTGATCCCTTGAGATAACCAAAATTCAATGGCTTGCAAATCTCTTATCCCACCGCCCAGTTCAACAGGAACGTTAGCATTTGAAATAATTGCTTGTACTGCTTCGATATTTATAGACTTTTTTGCAAAAGCACCATCCAAATCGACGACATGTAACCATTTACATCCCTGATTTTGCCATTCTTTTGCTTGAGTTCCAGGATCATCAGAATAAATTGTAGCTTGATCCATTTCCCCTTGCCGCAGTCGAACGCATTGTCCACCTTTTAAATCAATCGCTGGATACAAGGTCAGTGGATGTGGGTGAGTAGAGGGTGTCATAAATATGGTTTTTCCTGATTAAGAAGACGGAAGATTTAAAAATGATTTATATAAAAGCAATCCTTTAACGATCTGTCCATTAATACGTTGATAATAGGGGTGTGTTGCCCAATGATGATATCCATTTTTCGTGTAAAATTGAAACAATTTTGTTTGGGTTTCATCTAGAATAATATTGATAATTGGATATCCTAACTGGGTAACGGTTTGCTCTGTTTTTGTAAGCAGGCGGGGGCCAATTCCAATATTAATCGCATAAGGAGCAACCGCGAATATATTAATATGGGCGGAAATATGGGGTGAATTCTCTTGCTTGGGCGGAAAGTTAACCTCGCAAATTCCAACGATATTGCCATCCATACGACTGACAAATATCTTTTTTTCTGGAACTAAAAAAGCGCCTTTGAAATAACTTTCAATAAAATGACGAGGAGGGGGCTTGATCCATTTACAATGATATCCAGCCAGTATGGCAGCTTCTAAGGTTTCACTGACAGAGTGTAAGTCATCTTCATTATCAAGATTAGTAATTTGTTCTACTTGTATCTTGGGTAAAAGGTTAGAAGTAAGATGGTCCATTCTGTTTAAAGCTTTACGATAAATTATGATTGGGTGAATGTTTCCATGTTAAAAAGTTTGATATAATTCGTAAACCAACTTTTTGACTTTTTTCAACGTGAAATTGAGTGCCAATCATATTACGTTGAGCAACAATTGCAGGTACAATTCCATCATAATCGGTTGTGGCAATAATATTTTTATGATCACCACGGGTTAGAGCATAAGAATGCACGAAATAAGCGTGATCTCCTGGTGTAATCCCCTCTAATATGGGGTGACAGCCGGCAGCGAATTGCAGTTCATTCCATCCCATTTGGGGTAAAGGTAGATCATGAACGGGCATTTTTGCGATTTCACCTTTAATCCATCCTAGGCCTTGGGTTATTGTATGTTCCAATCCTCTTTCTGCCATTAATTGCATACCGACACAAATACCAAGGAATGCAACCCCTTTGCTGGTTGCTTGGTTCAGGGCATCCAACAAGTAGGGGACGGACTTTAATCCATTCATACAATCAGCAAAGGCCCCTTGACCTGGCAAGATAATACGATCTGCATTCAAAATGGCCTGAGGGTCGTTTGTAATTTCAATATTAACAGGCAAATTAATCATCTGTGCTGCGTATAAGGTCGCCCGTTTGGCAGAGGCTAAATTACCACCATTATAATCGATAATAACAACATTTGATGGATTGCTAGTCATATATATATCTTTTGTTGAAGATCGGGATGACGATCAAGAAGACGCAGCAAGGCTGATTGTTTATTTTTACCTGTAATAACGGTCTTAATTTTCCACCCTGATAGTTGCAATTCGGTTCTCTTAAATTGGTATGCAAAACAAGCCATTCCAAAATGAAAGATTAGTAAAATAACGAATGGTGGATGCAACCAAAATCGTAATGAACAATATATACTAAGAAAAATCAATCCGTGGATCCAGCTTTTTTGCAGTAATAACCCAATTGCGCCTAAGACAAGAACCAACCAAGAGAACCCTTCAGGAACCAGTTTAATCTGATCTGGATATGAGGGATTTGTATAAACTGTAAAAAAATTCACAATACACCTTTGGTCGAAGGAATATGGTTTAAAGCACGTGGATCGAATTCACATGCTTTGCGTAATGCGCGGGCCGTGGCTTTGAACGTGGCTTCAGCAATATGATGGGAATTGCGACCTACATGAGAGATAGCGTGCAAATTAATATGCGCACTCATAACAAAACCTCGAAAGAATTCTTCAAACAACTCGGTATCCATCAATCCAATTTTTTGAGTAGGAAATACCACATTCCATGCCAGATAAGGCCGCCCTGAAATATCAATGACAACTTCACTAAGAGCTTCGTCAAGAGGGACAGTTGCTTGCCCAAAGCGACTAATTCCCTTTTTATCACCGATTGCTTTGCGAAATGCTTCTCCCAAAGCAATTCCTGTATCTTCGACACTGTGATGATAATCTATATGCAGATCGCCTTTTACGGTAATATCCATATTAATCAGACTGTGTTTGGACAAGGCTGTTAACATATGGTCAAAGAAACCAATTCCAGTGTCAATGTTGGATTGCCCCTGACCGTCAAGATTCAACATAAGATGAATATCTGTTTCCGAAGTTTGACGGTGAACGGTGACTTGTCTTGGACTGTTCATAATATAAAGTGTCTTTATAGGTTGGTAAAAACGGTTCTGTATAACTGAAATATAAAGGCAAGAAAAAGAAAAGACAATCTTCTTAAAATAGAATACTATAAGAAAAATTATATTTTATAGACTATCGTACAGATTTAAGCCCTTTTTTGTTTTGGATACTGATCGTCAAAATAACGTTATTGTACAAGGGAATACTCGTAGTGGATTGGAACAATGACTAATCTTGAATTTTTACTTTCTCGCTTTTCTTGTGGTTCTTTAAAAGATCCTGCGCCAAATAATGAAGAATTGCATCAAATTTTATCTGCTTCTATGCGTGCCCCCGATCATGGTCGTTTACGTCCGTGGCGATTTGTGCTTGTCCCCAAGGAATATAGGCAGCAATGGCTTGATAGAGTTGAACATGCAATGCGTCAACCGGAGTATGATTATCCAGAATCGTATATTCAAAAAGTTAAGCATAATTTTTCATGCGCCCCTATGGTGATCGCGTTGGCAATGCGCCAAATCACAGAAAAAACAAGCGTATCAATTGATGAACAATTAATGGCTGCTTCTGCTGCGGTTATGAATGTTTTAAACGCTGTTCATGCATTAAAATTTGGGGTGAAATGGGTAACTGGCCCAATTGCCAATCAAGGGGTCGTTGAAAGTTTGGGGCTGCAAGCCCCATATAGAATGATGGGTTTTTTATTTGTTGGTACTCCTTGTGGGGAAAACGAAGCGCCACCAAGAGCGATGGTTGATGATTATGTTGCTGTATGGCAAGGTCGTCCTGTGCAGTTTAAAATTGATAGTGAAAATTAAGATTAGCATAAGAATTCATTTCTGAAATAAAGTTCGATGGAGCAAGAAAAAATGTCAACATCATTAGATATGCATGACGTTGTAATTATTGGTGGTGGACCTGCTGGATTAAGTGCTGCCTTGTCATTAGAGGCTTTGGGATTAAATGTAATCCTTTTAGATCCAGCTCCTTTAAAAATATTACAAAATCCGTCTTTTGATGGTCGTGAAATTGCACTGACCCATCACTCCGTATCTTTGATGAAGGCAATGGGCGTATGGGATCGTATTAATCCACAAGATATTTCATTGTTAAAAGAGGCTCGTGTTGAAAATGGTGATGAAAATCATCCTTTAATCTTTGATACAAAAGGAAAAGATGAGGAATCTTTAGGGTATCTTGTTCCTAATTATTTAATTCGCCAAGCCTCTTTTGAAGAGGTTCGAAGCCGTTCAGGGATTACTGTTTTAGCAGAGGATTCTTGCCATAAATTACGTTGTTTTGTTGATTACGTAACCATAGAACATAATGGTGGAACAATGCGTGCGAAATTAGCCGTCGTTGGAGACGGTCGTTTTTCCAAAGTCCGAGACAGTCTGGGAATAGGATATCATTTGCACGATTTTCATCGTCACATGATGGTTTGTCGAGTAAAACACGATTTGCCGCATAATGGTGTGGCTTTACAGTGGTTTGACAAAGGACAAACAATTGCATTGTTACCCTTAAATGGGAATGTTTCATCAATCGTTTTATCATTGCCCCCTGAAGAAATGAATAAAGTTCGTGCATTGGACGACGTAACTTTTAATGCTGATATGATGCGTCGTTTACAAGGACGTTTAGGAACGATCGAAGTTATTTCATCACGCCATGTTTACCCGCTGAAAACTGTTTTTGCCAATCGTTTCGAAACACGTCACACTGCATTAATTGGGGACACAGCTATTGGAATGCACCCCATTACTGCACATGGATATAATTTTGCCTTACTTGCTCAAGAGATTTTGGCCCAAGAGGTTAAAAATGGTCTGAAAAGAGGCGAGGATTTGGGGAATGCTAAACAGTTGCGGTTATTCGAACGGCGTTTACGCATGAAAACAATTGGTATGTTCACAGTTACTAATACTATCGCAACCCTTTACACCCGTGAAGAAAAGGGCCTATGGCATCTAAGGCAAGCGGGGTTGCGGGCAGCTAATCTTTTGAAACCGATCAAGGATCGCGTCGTTGATCGTTTAATTGATAAAGGAATGCACTTACCTTTTTCAAAGTAAATAAAAGGCAAGTCTATTCGTTTCATTTATTCAAAAATTTGGTCTGCGTAAATTGTTAAGTAGATATGATATATTAAAATCATTATAAGTATGCAGAAAATGCTGGCTGTTATTTTTTTATATTTAATTCTTTTCCTTCTATAATAAGATATTAGACAGAAAGTTAAGATAACAGCCAACCAAAATAAGGTAACATTGAACAAGAAGTCACGCATAATCTATAATGTTGATTTTTTTATAACTCTGTTTTACGGCGTTGTTGTCTTAATACTGCTTCGATCCAATCATTTAGTTCCCTGGTCGTTTGTTCAGCACTTTCGAGATCAGGATAAAAATCAGGAAAACGTAAAGATAGCCAACGCCACGCCACTAATCGTTTGTGGCGTTTTTCGGCACGTTCAAGCTCTTGACGGGTGGCACGGCTGGGGTGGGGTAATTTACCCATGGTTGGGGCAGGGATAGATTTTCCAGCCGCATGATCTGCTGCCCAGCGGGTTAAACGTTGAATGCCATTATCCCGATCATCTACAGGACATACCGAGTATGTCCAACGGTCTCGCAATTCTAGGCCCTGTACCCCCTCTAAAGAGGAGGCAATAGCAAAGGTTTCTTCCATTTCTGCCAATCGATAATTGGGATCATCCGCACGTAATACGGCGCGTTTTAAACGGGTTAAAACACCAAACAAACTGTCAGAGTTAATTTCCTTGGCAATCGCGCTAACAATCGCACTGTCGGGTTGGACGAGGGGACGTAGATCTTTTTCTTCGCCAGGGGGGGCGTCTAATTGGCGTTTAATGAACGACGGATCACCAGCCCCAGCAAGCAATCCAACAGTTCCTGTTTCGTGTTTTCCATATCGCCCAGCACGTCCACCAATTTGTTTAACTTCTTGCGATGTTAATAAACGGCGGCTATTTCCATCGAATTTATAAATTGTACTGAATATAACCCGTTTAATGGATAGGTTTAATCCCATTCCAATAGCATCTGTGGCAATTAGAATATCTGCTTCACCATCGTTAAATCGTTTTGCTTCTGCCCGTCTGACTTCTGGGCTTAATGCACCGTAAATAACAGCAACATGATGCCCTTTTTGCAGCAATACTGCCCGTAAGTCCAAAACCTCACGGCGGGAAAAAGCAATTAACGCATCACCAGCTTGTAATTTTGATAAGGAAATTGTTTTTTCTGCAACTTGTAACGCACTTTTGCGTTGTAAGGAGATTTCTTCACAAGGGTCATCGCAAAGTTTGGCAATACGTTTAACAATGGGAATACATTCGGGGGAACCTAAGACAAAGACCTGACGGGCAGGGACGCCCATAATCGCAGCCGTCCATGCTGCCCCACGATCAGGGTCGGTTAACATTTGTGCTTCGTCAATTAATGCCACATCAACAGGATTATCCATCGGACACATCTCGACAGTCGCAGCTAAAAAACGACTGTTGGGGACAATAATCCGTTCCTCTCCTGTTTTAAGGGAGGCTTCAATTCCCCGATCGGCCAAAGCTTCTTTGAACTCATGGGCTAGCAATCGCAGGGGGGCCAGGGCAATGCCGCTTTCACTTTCTGCCATTGTTTTAAGTGCAGTATAGGACTTACCACTATTTGTGGGGCCTGTGACCAGTATTATACGTCTTTTTAGACTGCGTGCAGTGATAAAATGAGCTGCATACCGATCCATGGCTGCAACGCTGGCCAAGACTTTATTTTTAATATTTAAATCGCCCAGATTAATATATTTATTTTTTTTATCTTTGCCCACAGATCCATTGCGCCAATGCGTAATCTGAGGTCGTAATGCTTTGATTTCTTTTGGATCAAATCGCCATATATCTTTACCGTGTTTTTTAATTTTTTGAGCGACTGGGATTTTGTTTTCAGCAATCCACTTTAAAGCCTCTTTGTGCGAGCAATGCAATAAAGGGGGGATTTCTTTAAAGGAAACTAGGCTGTTTTCCCATTCTTTTTGTTTTTTTATTTCATCGCGTTTACGATCGCGAGCAATTTGGTGAATTTCTTTATCTATTTGACGTTGTTTTTGATCTTGATAAAGAGTTTCTTCGATAAATAGGTTGGCCTCTTCACTGTCTAAATCAAATGCTGCAGCAACATCTTGTGCCATCATATGGATTTGTTTGGCATTTAGCGCAGGTTTGCCGCTGTCTAATAAATCTGCATGCAGTGTTTGAAAGGATTCTATGGCATTATGACCATTTTGTCGAATACGGTTACTCAGTGATTGCTGCAAGGCATCCGATAGAACCTGATCACTGGGGTCTGGATCATGAATATAGGAAACTGCCCACGCGATATCTTCAGACTGAATCCAAGGTTTATCCATTTTTTGAACAAGACGGTTCAGTTTTTTGGCCCAGTCTTTTCTGCGAACGGTACAAAGAAGTTTAATAAAGGTTGGGGCAAGGATATAATCTGTATCTTGTGCCAGGTTTCGGGCAATCAGGCGCACCATGCGTGCTTCTTCCTGAGCAGAAAGGATTAAAGAGGTTTCTTGTAAAGCTTTTTGTAGAGCTGTTTCAGCAGGAGATAAATTCATGGATGTCCATAGATAAAGGCATGGGAAAGGAGGGGGATTATAAATATGCAGGCAAAATTGATTATTAAAATATAAAAAACTATTTTGAATACAATAAGGAATGTCTATAATACATTGATTTTTGTTTTATTACTGTAAATTTTTTAACAAAGATTATCATATCCATATTTTATAAAATAAGTTGTGATAAAATTAAATATGAAAAATTAAACTGTGCATATTTAAAAATTTATTCATTTTCGCTAGGGAATACGGTAAAAATACTTTATCATATGTTTATATAGTATTTTATACGTAAAAATTAGGTTATTTTGTAGGAGACCCACTTATAATGTCTGAACCTGTAGTCATTGATGATTCATTTCGTCTGACCGACCCCACCAAGGAATATAGCCATTTGAATGCAGAAAAAGTTCTGAGCGTTCATCATTGGACAGATCGTTTATTTTCTTTTACTTGCACTCGTTCCTCTAGTTTGCGCTTTGAAAATGGTCAATTTTGTATGATCGGGATCGAAGTTAACGGTAAACCTTTATTACGTGCTTATAGTGTTGCTAGTGCTAATTACGAAGAACATCTTGAATTTTTATCGATTAAGGTTCCAAATGGTCCATTAACCTCCCGCCTTTGTCATATGCAGGTTGGAGATACGGTTTTAATTGGACGTAAACCAACAGGAACATTGGTATTATCGAATTTGCAACCAGGTCGTAATTTATATTTCTTTTCAACAGGTACAGGGCTTGCACCTTTTATGAGTCTGATTCGCGACCCAGACGTCTATGAAAATTACGATCATGTTATTTTAACCCATGGCGTCCGTACCAAAGGTGAATTGGCTTATCGTGACTATATTCAAAATGAGTTGACTCAACACGAATTTCTTGGCGAGGATGTTTCGAAAAAGTTGATTTACTATCCTACTGTTACCCGTGAAGACTTTCCTGTACGTGAAAGGATTACAACGTTAATTGAAAATGGTAAATTATTTACGGACACAAATTTGCCCGTTATTGATCCTGAACATGACAGAGCGATGATCTGTGGATCACCTGAAATGTTGGTTGAAATTAAGTCAATTTTGGAAAAACGCGGTTTCGTTGAAGGAAATGGAAATTCACCAGGTTCCTTTGTTATTGAAAAAGCATTTGCGGAGCAATAGTTAATATGACCTATGACTACGACCTTATTGTTATTGGTGCGGGTTCTGGTGGGGTGCGATGCGCGCGTATTGCTGCCTTGCACGGGGCTCGTGTTGCGGTTATCGAAAAACAACATTGGGGTGGAACCTGTGTTAATATAGGATGCGTTCCTAAAAAGTTGATGATGTTTGCAAGCACTTTTGGCGATCTGGTCGAAGATAGTCATGGATATGGTTGGCATACGCAAAAGGGGCAGCATCATTGGAAACAGTTAATCCAAGCTAAAGATCATGAAATTGGCCGTTTAAACGGTATTTATGTATCGATGTTACAAAAGGCTGGGGTAAAATTATTCACAGGTGCTGCCAGTTTTCAGGATGCTCATACCGTTAAAATTCAAAAAAGCAGCCTGTCAGATAAAGCATTTGAAGAAGAAACAATTACAGCAGAACGAATTTTAATTGCGACTGGATCCTCGCCATCAGTGTTGGATATAGAAGGCAGCGAGTACGGAATTACGTCTGATCAAGCTTTTTACCTATCCGAGCGACCACAACGAGTGGTGATTATTGGATCTGGATATATTGGCATTGAATTTGCTGGTATTTTTGCGGGTCTGGGATCTCAAGTTGAAATGATCTATCGTCAAGACATTCCCTTACGCGGATTTGATCAGGATATGCGACAGGCTTTACACGATGCGATTGCCGAACGTCATATCAAGCAACACACTGGGCGTGTTCCTGTTAAAGTGGTCAAAACTGGTGATACGTATCAGGTTCATTTGGATAATGGGGACATCGTTGAAACAGACTGTGTTTTCTTTGCAACGGGTCGTCACCCCAATATTTCTGGCTTAAATTTGGATAAAGCGGGTATAGAAGTTACAAAAAAAGGCCAAATTATTGTAGATGATTACTTTACTACCTCGGTTGCCAATATTTATGCAATTGGTGACGTGATTGATAAGATTAATTTAACCCCAGTCGCAATTGCCCAAGGTCATGCGCTGGCAGATCGTTTATATGGTGGCAAGACACGTATCAGTGCCTATGATGCAACCCCTAAAGCTGTTTTCTTTAATCCACCTTTAGCTAGTGTTGGCCTTAGTGAAGAAGAAGCTGTCAAAAATGGTGATGTTGAAGTCTTTATTTCTCAGTTTACGGCGATGAAATATTCGTTTACAGAGCGTAAGGTAAAAACTTATATCAAGATGATTGTTGATAAGGCATCGCAAAAAGTTGTTGGGCTACATATGCTTGGGGATGATTCGCCTGAAATAATGCAAGGGTTTGCTGTGGCTATTGCAGCAGGGTTGACCAAGGCTGATTTTGATCAGACCATTGGCATTCACCCTTCTTCAGCAGAAGAACTTGTTACTTTGCGTCAAGTAACAAGAATAAGCCCAAAACAATAGAATGAGAGATGGCTTATCTAGGGGTAAGCCATCCGTTCCCTGTGGAATCCCCTAATTTTCCGCCACCCATTGGGCCACTTTCTCTATAGGCAGTCCCAAATCGGGATAAATTTGCCCCGCTAACTGGGTCTTTTGCTTCTGATAATGCTTGTTGATGTTCTGGATCTGGGCCTTTTTCCATATTCATAGACGGGGCATATGTATAACCAGGAGGGGGGGCTCTGTGCCCACGAACAGTGATATGCTCACCACCATTACTTCCACGATCTTGGGTATGGGTTGTGGTCGATTGTCCAGAAAGCCCTGGTAAAGTTGCTGCATTGCCTGCATTAACAGACATATCTTGGGCATAACCATTTGTGACAAACAAAGGGGTTGCGATCAAAAATCCATATATGCTTGTTTTAAACCAGTTCATTTCATTTGTATCCTTTTCATTAAAGCATAGTATGGTCGTAAAATACGAATAAATCAAGGTGCGTCTGTGGTAGTTTTGTATGATTTGATTGGCTATTTTGATTATAAAATTATGATTTAAGTGTCTATTTTACGATATGTTTTATTTAAATAGGATCATAACCCTTACTAGGATTAGGGTTATGTAAATAGGTTATTTATTATAGGTTAGAATTTGTAATGAAATTTATTTGTCTTGGTTAACGATGATTAAACCGTCGAGCAAGATAGTCACCAACCCATTGAATGGCTGAAATCATAACAACTAATAAAACAATGACAATTCCCATAATATCAGGGCGAAATTGTTGATACCCATATTGAATAGCATAATCACCCAAACCCCCCGCACCAATGGTTCCAGCCATGGCAGAAATACCGATAATTAAAATAATGGTTACGGTAAAACCAGAAATTAATCCAGGCAGTGCTTCGGGTAAGATAACTTCACGAATGATGGTTTTACGACTGCCTCCCATGGCCTTGATGGCTTCGATTAAACCATTATCCACTTCTTTTAAAGAAACTTCTGCAATACGTGCAAAATAAGGGATGGTGGTAATTGTCAAAGGTACGATCGCGGCCTCTGTTCCGATGGCTGTGCCAACCAGATAGCGCGTGACAGGAATAAGTGCAACCAGCAAAATAATAAACGGGATAGAGCGAAAAATATTGATAATAACGCCTACAATCTTGTTTAAAATAGGCATAGGGTATAATCCCCCTGGTGCCGTAATAATTAAAAAAAGAGCGATTGGTATTCCACCCAGAAGAGTTAAAAAACCACAGGCAACAGTCATTTCAATGGTTTGCCAGATAGCTAAATATAGTTGTTCCAACTGATAGGGAGAGATGTGACTGATAGCGCTAATATATGTATTAAATTGATCAATACTAGAGGAGAACATAACCAATACTTTCAACAGTTTCAACGCCCATACCAGTCAATGCCTCAATGGTTTGTCGACTGTGTTTGGCCGGAACAGCAAGAAATAAGGTGCCAATAGGAATCTCACGAATATGCGTTATACCGCCTTCTAATAAGATGGCAGAGATATTGTGCTCTTTTTGTAAGGCCGCAATTAAGGGTCTTCTAACAATGTCACCTAACATAACAACACGTAAAATAGCATAATCGTTAGGTTGAGCATCAGCGTGTAATTTCTTTACGATGCTGTCGGGTAACGAGGGTTGTTCTTCGGTTAATAATTGTTGTGTGGTTTCAGTTTTTGGATGAGAAAAAACGTGCGTGACAGGCCCTTCTTCGATAATTTTTCCCTGTTGAAGGACGATAACACGATCAGCCAACAATCGAATGACGCTCATCTCGTGCGTAATCAAGACGATTGTTAATTTAAGCTGTTTGTTAATATGTAATAACAAATCAATAATTGATCGAGTTGTTTCAGGGTCTAGAGCAGATGTTGCCTCGTCACATAATAATAATGCTGGATCTGCTGCCAGAGCTCTTGCGATACCAACACGTTGTTTTTGGCCGCCAGATAATTGTGCAGGATAATGATAAGCCTTATCAGGAAGCCCCACAAGTTCCAGCAAATCTGCGGCTTTTTTATAACGTTGTTCTTTGGAATAACCAGCGATTTTTAGTGGTAACGCCACATTTTTAAGAATGTTTTTAGAACTAAGTAAATTAAAATGTTGGAAAACCAAACCTATGCGTTGACGTAAGGGTAATAGTTCCTTGTCGGGAAGACTTGACATATCCTTCCCCTCAATTTTGACCTGACCTGTATCGGGTTTTTCCAAACCCGCAAGACATCGCAGTAACGTTGTTTTTCCAGCTCCAGAATGTCCGATAATACCCAGTATCTCTGCTTTTTTTACAGAAAAAGAAAGATTGGACAAGGCTATATGATCGCCAAAGTGGCGACATACATTTTGGAATTCGACAACGGGGACATCAAAATCAGACGCAGCAGCGGATTGTGTAGTCATTTTAATTTGAACATAACTCTGAAATAAACAAAATATGGCTTACCAAGCAGGCAAGATAGCACCATGAAATTTATTTTCCATTGCTTTTTTCACTGCATCAGAGTGAAAACTTTCAACAAGGGTTTTAAACTCTGGACGGTTTTCATCCCCTTTACGTACTACAATCACATTAGCATAAGGATTGTGCAGGCGGTCCTCTTGCAACAAAACAGATTTTGGATCAATGCCTGATGAAATAACGTAATTTGTATTAATCGATGCCATTGTTACATCATCAAGTGATCTGGCCAATTGTGCAGCGTCTAATTTGATGAATTTAAAATGATGTGGATTTTCTGCAATATCTGAAAGACTGGGCAGAGCAGGTGCATTAGGGCTTAGTTTAATTAATCCCTCTTTAGCCAGTAAGATCAAAGCACGTCCCTGATTGGAGGGGTCGTTTTGAATGGCAATGGTTGCACCATCTGGTAATTCTTTGATTGATTTGATCTTATGTGAATAAAAACCAAGGGGTTCAACCCATGTTTTCCCAATAACGGATAATTTATAGCCACGTGCTTTAACTTGAGCATCCATGAATGGAATATGTTGGAATGCATTTGCGTCAATGTCCTTTCCAACCAAGGCTTCGTTGGGTAAATTATAATCTCCAAAATCCACCAATTTGACGGCTAAGCCTTTTTTCTTGGCCTCATCGACCGCAATTACAGCAAGTTCTTTTTCTGGTCCAGGGATAATTCCAACCTTTAGTGGATTACTATTTTCAGATGCAGCTTTGGTTTGCAAAGAAATAATCGAACAAAAAGCCAGGGCAACAGCACTTGTTAAGAGCGCTCTACGAGAAGGACGAAAAAACATAAGCACCAAATCCTATAGGAGAAATAAAAAGAAATTTGTAAGTTTATTATGAAATCAGGTTTATATGTATAGAAAAATATAAAAAAAACAATAGTTGAAACCATGTTAATTCAGATGTCATCTTTTGCACAACGAAACGTTTTTTTCAATTTTTTCAATGAAATTGTAATTTAAGGATAGGAAAAAGAAAAAATTACGGTAAAATATTTACAGCTTTTACAATTGAATCAGAAAAAAATTTGTGATTGTATTCATTAAATAAAACGCTATTTTAATATATTTAAACTTTAAATTAATGATTGGGATATGTCCGATGAGTGAACCATCTTCGAACTCTAGGTTAAAACATTCTTCTTGGACGCCAGACAGCTGGCGCTCTTTTCCAATTAAACATGTTCCACATTATCCTAATGCAGAAGCGTTAAAGGAAACAGAAAAAAAGCTTCATCGCTATCCCCCATTGGTGTTTTCTGGTGAAACACGCAGATTAAAAAGACAGTTGGCTTTGGCATCTAAGGGGCAGGCCTTTGTATTACAAGGGGGGCCTTGCGCTGAGATTTTTGACGAGTTCACTGCCGATATTATTCGGGATGTTTTTCGTGTATTACTGCAAATGGCAATTGTTTTGACTTATGGTGCCAAAGTTCCCGTGGTTAAAATAGGCCGTATTGCAGGACAATTTGCAAAACCACGTTCTTCTGATATAGAAACCCAAAATGGTGCCAGTCATTTATCTTATCGTGGCGATATTATTAATGGGATTGATTTTAGCGAAGCTTCACGCACGCCTGATCCAAAACGAATGGAAATGGCTTATTTCCAATCTGCTGGAACTTTGAATTTGATCCGTGCTTTTGCTACGGGGGGATATGCTAATTTGCACGAAGTGCATCATTGGAATCTGGATTTTGTGGAACGTTCGCCGTTAGCTAAACGTTATGGAATTTTGTCAGAAAAGATTGATGAAACTTTGGCTTTCATGCGTGCTTGCGGATTGACAGGTCAAAATACACCTCAAATTCAAGAAACCGATTTTTACACATCGCACGAGGCCTTGTTATTGCCTTATGAGCAAGCCCTAACCAGAATAGATTCGACATCGGGTGAATGGTATAATTGTTCTGCACATTTTTTATGGATTGGGGATCGTACGCGCCAACCAGATGGGGCACATGTTGAATTTTTGCGTGGCATTAAAAATCCAATCGGTATTAAAGTGGGGCCCAGTGCCAATATTGACGATTTATTAAAGTTGCTTGAGATCTTAAACCCAGAAGATGAGGCAGGTCGTATTTCTTTAATCGTGCGTATGGGGGCAACGAAAGTAAAAGAGTTGCTGCCACCTTTTGTTAAGGCCATTAAAGAGTCGGGAAGAACTGTGACTTGGTTGTGTGATCCAATGCATGGCAATACTATTTCAACCAGTGATGGGGTGAAAACACGTCCTTTTGATGCAGTCCTATCCGAAGTTATGGGATTTTTTGATGTGATATCATCCGAAGGGGCTATTCCTGGGGGGATACATATTGAAATGACCGGCGCCAATGTAACAGAATGTATTGGCGGGGCTCACCACTTGACAGAAGCCGACTTGGGGCAACGTTACCAAACTTTTTGTGATCCACGTTTAAATGCTGAACAATCTTTAGAAATGGCATTTTTAGTTGCTGAAGAATTAGCAAAACGTAATTTTGCACAATCTAAAGATAAATAATCATTTAGCATTTGAAAGTGGTTTTGATGAGTTTTCAAGAAAACGATAAAGAACTAGATGGTTTATTTTCTAAAATGGTTGCTACAACCCAACCAGAAAATATGGATTTGGTTTCAGATCGTACAGATGCTTATTTTAATCGGACGCAAAATATTATTAAACATTACGGTGATAAGGAGGTGGTTTATGCCATCTTCTTACGCCGTCCTGTCGTATCTGCACCGCGATTAGTGTTGCGATGGCTGGATAATATTTTTGAAAAAGAAAAAATTAACGCAACCTATTACGTTGCTTTTCCAGAAGGTGAATGGGTTGGGGCTGGTTTGCCAATTTTATATTTAAAAGGATCGTTTGAACAGTTGGTTCCTTTGGAAACGATCTTGTTGCAAAAACTTGGTGCCTGTTGCGTTGCTGCGTGCAATGCATTTCAAATGGTGCAGGTTTTACCAAATGCAGATTTCATTGCTATGGGTGCTCGCCATTGTGCTGGTTATGAAATGCAGGAGTTGGTTGAATATGCAGCATGGGTAGGGACAAAAGCAGCTAAAAGACAAAGTAAAGCAAAAGGATTTATTGGAACTGCCAGTACCAGTACAGCCAAAATATTCGGTTTGGGTACAGGGTTGGGAACTATGCCCCATGCGTTGATCGGATATGCAGGATCAACAGTGCGAGCTGCTGAAATGTTTCATGAACAGCACCCTGACCAGATATTAGGCGTGTTAATCGATTATTTCGGTAAAGAAGTCACGGATGGATTAGAGGTTTGTCGTCGTTTTTCTGACTTAGCTGCGCAAGGGAAAATTATGTTGAGGTTGGATACCCATGGCGGAAGATATTTAGAGGGCTTAAACCGACAATTTTCATATGCCCTGATTATGCGCCATGCACCTGAAACGTTGCAACGTTACTGCTCTGAAAAAGAACTAACTCATTTAGCGGGAATGGGCGTTTCAGCAGCAGCTATTTGGTGGATGCGCGAAAAATTAGACGAAGCTGGATACGACAAGGTTAAATTAATTGCATCTTCAGGGTTCGATTTTACTAAGTGTCGCATGATTGCAGAAGCAAAAGCCCCCGTTGATTGTATTGGAACGGGTTCGTTTATTCCTAGTTTGTGGAATGAAACCTATGCAACAGCGGATATTATTGCTTATAATGGCCAGCCTTTGGTTAAACAGGGGCGTGAGTTTTTAATTAATTTTGCACGTCAACACGTTCCTGGTTTATAAGAGCAAATATTTTTTAAATCATAAAGTATGAATTAGGAGAAGTTTCATTGGATCATCAAAAAAGCGAGCAAAAAGGGTCGTCAGAAGAGTGCGTCGTGCATATTCTTGACCTGTCCAGTGAGGCTGATGATAAGGTTGTTGAGATCCTTTCGGGATTTTACAATGTAGAACATGCAAATGCGTTTGCTCATGCGTATGTTCGTGCTAGTGTAGAGCGTTGTCGTATTCCAGCGGCTTCCAGCCAGGAAATTTTTGATGCTTGGTCGGCTTTTGGTGAAGATGCAAAGGTAGTTGCTCAAGACAAAGCAGATAGTCAGGTGTGGGATTCAGCCAATGAAATTATGTATTTTATTGAAAATGTTGCAACCCCTATGGAATGTGATTGGCGTTCAATTGATCCACGTCGTTTGGTAAATGAAGATGATTTTCCAGAAGACGAAGAATAAGTTATTCCCTTATAATTTTTTAAGAATTAAGTTTTGAAGATGAAGTTACGTTTTGCCCCAAGTCCTACAGGTTTAATGCATGTTGGAAATGCGCGATTAGCTGTTGCCAATGGTTTGTTTGCCCGCCGTCATGGGGGTAAATTTATGTTGCGTATTGATGATACTGACGTTGAACGCTCAAAAGAAGAGTATGTACGTGAAATTCACAAGGCACTGGAATGGTTTGGATTGGGATGGGATGAATATATGCGCCAATCCGAACGAATGGAGCGGTATCATCTAGCTATTGAAAAATTAAAACAGTCGGGGCGTTTATATCCTTGCTTTGAAACCAAGGAAGAATTAGATTTTAAACGGGAATTGCGCCGCCGTCAAAACAAACCCCCCATTTATGACCGTGCAATGTTGAAGTTAACCCCAGAACAGCGTGCCGAAGCCGAGGCAAATGGGAAAAAACCGCATTGGCGTTTTTTACTGTCTAATCGAGAAATGAAATGGAATGACATGGTTATGGGACCATGTCGGGTCAAGTTAACCTCAATCTCCGATCCAATTATGATTAAAGCAGACGGAACCGTTTTATATACCTTAGCATCTGTAGTAGATGATTTGGAAACGGGAATTACCCATATTATCCGTGGTGAAGATCATGTTACGAATACAGGGGTGCAAATCGATTTAATTGAAGCATTGACAGGCCAGCCAAATAAAATCGAATTTGCGCATTTACCGTTATTAATGGATGCGGATGGTGGAAAATTATCAAAACGTTTGGGCAGCGTTTCTTTAAAAGAGTTGCGCGAAGATGGTCTTGAATCAAAAGCGATCGTTTCTTATCTTGCACGTTTAGGGACCTCTCGTGATCCACAATTATTAAGTATAGACGAATTAGCGCAAGACTATGATCTTTCAACTTATTCGCGTTCACCTGCACGCTTTGATATTCAGCAAATGCTAATATTGAATAAAAAGTGTCTACACACTATGACATTTGACGAGGTGAAAGGACGCCTGCCTTCTTCAATTACCGAGGAATTTTGGAACGTTGTGCGTCCAAATATCGATATTCTTAGTGAGGCACGATATTGGTGGGATTTGGTGCATGAAGATATTATTCCTGAGGTTGAAGAAGAAGATAAACCATATTTGAAATCAGCTTTGGATTGCTTGCCTCCAGTCCCTTGGAATGAAGAAACATGGGGGCAATGGACCAGTGCATTAAAAGAGATAAGTGGCCGTAAAGGTAAGGCATTATTTCATCCATTACGAATGGCTTTAACCCGCGAAGAAAAAGGACCAGAAATGAAGGGACTATTGCCCTTGATGGGTCGTGAGCGTGTTGTGCGTCGTTTACAAGAGGCTGTGACGCATTAGATTAAGGCGATTTTTTTCTAGAAATAAGAAGGGTTTAGAAAATTACCTAACCCTTTTTTTTATGCAGTATGAATTAGCGGTTTACTTTGTTTTTGATAGTGATGGATAGAATAAAAATGGGTAATCCGCAGATGGCTAGTATTGATCCAACCATGCCAATTGATGCCCATCCGAACCCTGATGAAATTGCAAATCCCCCAGTCCAGACACCTATAGCATTTGAAAGGTTAAAGGCTGAATGATTCATTGCTGATGCCAAGGTTTGTGCTTTGGGGGCAATATCCATTAATCGTGCTTGAAGTGTTGGAACGAGTGCAAAGCCTGTGCCTATTAAAAATAAACAACTTCCAACTAGAAAAGATGAGTGGGCAGTTAAAGTGAATATAGCAAGGAAAAGGGCATTCCAAATTAACAGGCCAAAGATTGTCTTTATCAGGGACTGATCCGCAAACCAAGCACCAATAATATTTCCAATAATCATTCCTAATCCCCACAGTGCTAAGAAAAAAGGAACGTGAACTTCGGATTGATGAGTAACATACATTAACGTTGGTGTGATATAGCTATAAACCGCAAACATTCCACCAAAACCAACAGCAGCTGTTGCTAAGGTCAGCCATACTTGCACAGAGTTAAAAGTAGAGATTTCTTGCAATGGTGAAATTTTCTGGTCAATTTTAATTTGTGGAATGGTCAGGGGAAGTAGGGTTATTAATAATATTCCTCCGATACTGATCAAAGTGAATGTAGCCCGCCAACCCCATAATTGTCCCATCCATGTGACTAATGGAACGCCTGCTAAATTTGCGGCAGCCAGTCCCAGCATAACTCTGCCAATGGCTTGGGTGCGTTGGTGAGATGGCACTAATGTTGTTGCAACCAATCCAGCGGTACCATAATAAGCCCCATGGGGTAAACCAGCAATAAACCTGGCAATGGCCTCTAAACCAAAATTAGAGGCCATTGCTGAGGCTGCATTGCCAATTATAACAAGAAGTGCCAATATATAGAGCAATCGCCGACGTTCCATATTGGCACCAATAATAGCCAGTAATGGAGAGCCCACAATAACACCACAAGCATAAATACTGACTAAATGACCTGCAGTAGGTATAGTGACATCAAATGTTTGCGCAATATTGGGTAATAACCCCATTGCGGCAAATTCACCTGTACCGATAAATAATCCACCCAAGGCTAAAACAAAATGTGCTATCCACGTATTTGTGTCCTTATTGGTGTTGATTGAAGTAATAACATTCATATTGATCACTCTATATTTAATCCTGCTTGAATATTTCACGAAAATTAAATGGAGCGCGCTTTAACAATTTAAGTAACGAATAGAATTATCTTTTTCAATGAACTAAAATTGTACATAGTGTTAATCTGAAGTTATCGCTTCTAAAAATTGTTTTAAGTAGAAAAACTCTTTTATGAATAGCTGAGGGTATCATGTTGTCATTAACGCGCAGTGACTTGGGTGATTTAAATTTATTCCGACTTATCGCAGAAGAGGGTGGGTTTCGCAAAGCGGCGGATAAATTGGATATTTCTGCGTCAGCGTTAAGTCGTGCGATGCGTAATTTAGAAGAACGCCAAGGTGTCCGTCTATTTCATCGAACCAATCGTCGTATAATGTTGACACCAGCAGGGCAGGAATTGTTAAATGCTGTTACCCTTGGTTTTGCAGAAATAGAAACGGGGTTAGAAGCGCTTAACCGTTACCGTGATCATCCTGCGGGACTTTTAAGAATTAGTGTTCTTAGCGATGCTGCAAGACTTGTTTTGGCACCTATTCTTGCTAAATATAACATAATGTATCCCAATGTTAGGCTTGAAATAGCTGTGCAGGATAATGTGATCGATATTATTAATAATGGTTTTGATGCGGGTATTCGCTACGGAGATATTATCCCAGAAGATATGATTGCTTTGCGGCTTTGTAATCCTTTAAATTGGATTATTGTTGCATCCACAGATTATTTAAAATCAGCCCCACCATTAAATACGCCTCAAGACCTTTATCATCATCAATGTATTGGAACCAGAATGGGAAATGGTAAAATTTATCATTGGGAGTTGGAAAAGGGAAAAGAAAGGCATGTTATTTCAACAGAATGGTCAATGATTGTAAATGAAACCATTCTTTCAATTGAAATAGCCCAGAATAATGGCGGTATTTGCTATAATTTGGAATGTAGAGTGGCAGAACAATTGGCAAATGGGACCTTGGTTAGGGTTTTACCTGAATGGGGATCAGTAGGGGAAGCTTTTCATCTGTATTATTCTAATCGTCGTCAGTTACCAAAGGCATTGCGTGCCTTACTTGATTTGATAAGAACCCATCATTTCAACCTTTAGTCTTAGAAATAAATTATATAGGAACGATAATTTTGATAAAGTTTTTTATAAAAACATTTAAAATCTTTACATAATTTGTTAAAAGATCTTTTCTTCAATTTAAAAAATCAGTTGTTACTCTATGTCAAACCCTTTAAAAGTTGAACTCTTAAGCCCTGCTGGGACGTTAAAATCCATGCGTTATGCCTTTGCTTATGGTGCTGATGCTGTCTATGCTGGCCAACCGCGTTACAGTTTAAGAGTGCGAAATAATGAGTTTAATCATGAAAATCTTAAAATTGGGATTGATGAGGCTCATGCTCAAGGAAAATGTTTTTATGTGGTGGTAAACATTGCCCCTCATAATGCAAAATTAAAAACATTTATTAAGGATTTAGAACCTGTTGTAGCAATGGGACCGGATGCTTTGATAATGTCTGATCCTGGATTGATTATGATGGTTCGTGAAGCATTTCCAGACATGGCAGTGCATTTGTCTGTTCAGGCCAATGCAGTCAATTGGGCAACGGTTAAATTTTGGCGGCAACTGGGGCTAACACGGGTTATTTTATCACGTGAATTATCTTTAAAAGAAATTGAAGAAATTCATCAACATGTGCCAGACATTGAATTAGAGGTCTTCGTGCATGGGGCTTTGTGTATGGCCTATTCTGGGCGATGCTTGTTGTCAGGGTATATTAATCATCGAGACGCAAACCAAGGAACCTGTACGAACGCATGTCGCTGGAAATACGGTGTTGAAGAAGGCATTGAAAACGAGATTGGGGAAATTGTTTCCAAGCAATCCGAACAAGAGGATGGATGCTGTCAACAGGCAGAAGACATTCAACCAACATTAGGTGAGGGACCTTCAACGGACAAAGTCTTTATTTTGCGTGAAGGTACCAGACCTGAGGAAGAAATGACCGCTTTTGAAGATGAACATGGTACTTACATCATGAACTCTAAAGATTTGCGTGCCATTCAACATGTGGAACGGTTGGTCAATATAGGGGTATATTCTTTAAAAATTGAGGGACGCACGAAATCTCATTATTACGTTGCTCGTACAGCGCAGGTTTATCGCAAAGCAATTGATGATGCGATTGCTGGGCGTCCATTTGACTCAAGTTTGATGAATACGTTGGAATCTTTGGCGCACCGTGGTTATACAGAAGGGTTTCTTCAACGTCATAAACATAACAATTATCAAAACTATGAAACAGGTTCTTCTGTTTCTATCAAGCAGCAATTTGTGGGAGAGTTCACAGGGCAACGACAAAATGGTTTAGCCGAAGTAACTGTAAAAAACCGCTTTGAAGTTGGGGATCGCCTAGAAATGATGACCCCTAATGGAAATATCAGTTTCGTTCTTGAAACTATGGAAAATACCAAAGGTGAGGCAACGAACATAGCCCCTGGTAATAGTCACACAGTCTACATTCCCATTAAAGAAGATATCAAATTGGAATACGCATTACTAATGCGGTATTTGGACGAAAAGTAAATAGATCTCTTTATATATTAAGCAAGAGAAAGTCAGCTTTAATACAGAGGCTGACTTTTTTTGATTAATTCACATTATTAAACTCAAATAATATCGTAAATTTTAATTCATAAAAGTCATACTTATATAAAGAGCTTGTGACCGTATGTTTATAATATACTGAATATCATTATAACAATTTTCGAATACTTATCGTTTCATATAACAAAAGATTGTTTTGCTATAATCCATAAATATTGATCTTATATTGCAAAGAAATAGATTAAGGATTTAAAATGGGTGGCTTGAATATTCAAATAACAACGGCACCTTGTTGTTGGGGGGTGGATGATGTTCATAATCCAAATATTCCCGATTGGTTAAACGTTTTTAAAGAAGCATCTTTGGCAGGGTACAAGGGGTTAGAGTTAGGGCCCTATGGGTATGTCCCTAATGATATTGAACTAATATCAAAATTATTAAAACAATATGATTTATTCATAGTAGCTGGGACGATTTTTAATGATTTAGTTTCATTAAATAATAGAGAAACCCTGTTGCATCAAACAAAACAGATTTGTAAACTTATATCCCAATTGCCTCAACCCGAAGCTTTTAATCGTCAGCATTATAAAACGCCGTATTTAACGGTTATGGATTGGGGCCATGACGAACGTGATTTTGCCGCAGGGCACAGTGATCGTGCCCCTCGTTTATCTAGGTCAGTTTGGTTGGGGATGATGGAAAATATTCGGTTAATCGCTGATTGTGCTGCTGATTATGGGGTAAGGGCGGTTATTCATCCCCATGCCGGTGGATATATTGAATTTGCAGATGAAATTGAGCAATTGGTTAAAGATATCGATATTCAGGTTGCAGGATTATGTATTGATACAGGGCATTGTTATTACGCGGGAATGAACCCTACTGATACGATCCTAAAATACCACGATCGTATTGATTATGTTCATTTCAAAGATATTAACTTGGACGTATTTAATGAGGTTATGCAAGAAAAAATCAGATTTTTTGATGCATGTGGTAAAGGGGTAATGTGTCCGATTGGTAAAGGTGTCTTAGATTATATTCAAATTAGAGACGCTTTAAAACAAATTGGATATGAGGGCTTTATCACTATTGAGCAAGAGCGCGACCCTAAACAAGCGCATGGCAGTTTAATTGATGTTAAAGCCAGCCGTGATTATTTAAAAGATATTCGATTTTTATAAAAAATATTCATGAGATTTTGACAAGACATGATAATTTAGGACACTTTTTATAATCAATAGGTAGTATATTAATGTCATTTAATTTCAGAGATGCGTCCGTTCAGCAACGAACACTAGAGTTTCAAAGGGTGGCTCGGTTAAATAACATTAGTTTTAATGCACATCAAAAATACTTTGATCTTTTAACATCATCGCTAGGTAATGATGAAGAAATTCGCCGTATCTTAACGGGGTATACGCTTGCTGCGGATAAGTATTTAGGGCAAAGTTTATTGTTTTTGTTAAAAAATCGAATGATCTTTGTCATAAGAAGATTGTTTATTTTTCCAACAATTAAGACGATATATTTAGAAAAAATAAATTCGCTGGAATATTATAGCTTTACAATAAGAAAAGGGATTGATGTTATTGATAATAACGAACAGATCCAATTTGTGGCTTATCAAAATAAAGACACAATTCTTGAATTTATTTATACAGCACATGCCTTAATCGAGGCTTTACGCCAACAAAAAGTAGTGTCGGAAGATCGTGTTCCCACGAATAAGGACGTAATTTCAGACCTTGAACGTTTAGGGATTCTTTTGGAAAAAGGAATTTTGACACAAGAAGAGTTCGCACAGCAGAAGGCTAAGATATTAAACGATTTTTAGAATGACATGATATCAATTTTCTAGATGGCCATGTGATAATAATTAGACAAATGATGATCAAAGTAATTCCCATCCACCCTGTGGGAGATAGCTGTTCTTTGACAATAGTAACCGCAAGAAGAGTTGCAACCACAGGTTCCAATAAAGTAATAGTGGTTGCAATGCTGGCTTTTACATTTTTTAAACCATAACCAAAACCAACATATCCTAAAAACATCGGAATACACGCCATATAAATACCAACACTGATATTTTGCCAAGAGGTTAAAAAAGAGCCGCCTGTTGCTATTAAAACAGGCATTAATAAAGTACCACCTATACCAAATATACTGCCCATAGCAGCCTGAGACGGAATATTATTTTGAATCAATCGCCGTGCAGCCCATGAATAAAATGCATATGTGAATCCAGCAATTAAACCCATGACGACACCAATAAACATTGTTGAATTGGTCTGGGATATTATGTGCCCTGATTGTTGATGATGGGGGTATGATAATAATGCAATGCCTATACATCCAAATATTGCCCCAGTCCCCCATTTTAAAGTGATTTTCTGACGATCCAATATCGCTTCAATAAAGGCGGTGATAATAGGGGCTGAACCAATAGATACAACATTGCCAATAGCAACCCCAGCCATGTTCATGGATTTATAAAAAGCCAACGGGTAAATCGCAACGGCAAGTCCACCCAATACGATATAAATCCACTGTTTACGCAAGGCAGATTTATATTTACAAATTATACGACTGTGAAATCCAGCTTGTAATAACCCCCCAAATCCCATGGCAGCGGCCCCGATGGCAATAGCACTGACAGTAGGGGCAAAGGTAGCAGCAACCCCAGTGGTTCCCCATAAAAATGAAGAAAATATAATACAAACTATACCGTATATATATTGTTTTGAATGATTACGATTGTTCATGATTGATCTAGCAAAGAAATAGCAATTTGTTTGGCTTGAATGATTAAGTCGCTGTTCCCCGCTAACCCAGAGCGTGTAATGGCACCTTCCAATAAAAATGACAAGTGCTTGGCTAATATATCGGCCTGACTACGGTTGTAATCAGAACATTCACATAAATGATCGTAGAGGAGTTTTTCAATTGTTTCCTTGTGATTTTTGACAATCTTTCTGCCTGGGGCGTTGGCGGGCAATTCTGCAGCAGCATTTAATAATCCGCATCCTCGAAATCCATGATCGTACCCACGTTCAGCATGATCAATATAAGCATCAAAAACGGCTAGTATTTTTTCAACAGATGTATTGGCATGGCTCAGTCGTTTTTCGTATAAATTCAGCCATTCTTGGTGACGAATGTCAATGTATTGCGTAATTAAATCTGCTTTTGAGGCAAAGTTATTGTAAAGGCTTTTTTTGGCAACATTTGCTTTTTTAACGATGGTATCGATACCTGTGGCTGTGATGCCATGTTCATAAAACAAGTTAGCAGCCGCATCTAATATTTTTTCTCTGGCATTTTTGATAGGTGGGGTCTTTGAGTGTTTCATAATATATCCATTACAACAGTATGTAGACCGATCTACCTATTTAGATAATAAATGTCAACTTTGATCTGCATTTAAATGTCGTATCGGATTTTTTCAATTAAACTGTATTTGATTTGAATTATAGCTATTTTGTAGAAATTAGTATAAACGACTGACACATTCGTAGTAATGATAGGGATAAGTAAAGAGGTGCATCAATGAATATCGAATCATTGTGGTGGATATGGGTTGTGATAGGGGTGGCTTTTTTACTTATAGAATTATGCACCACAACCTTTTTTGCATCATGGATGGCTTTAGCAGCAATTGTTCCCACAATTTTATCATTCGTTTATCCCAATTTATCGATTGAATTACAAATCCTATTTTGGGTCGTCGCAGTGATTATATGCAGTGGGTTGTGGGTATGGTTTTCTAAACGTGATACGCCTCATCACAGTTTTGATAATGAAATCGTTGGGCAAATCGGAATTTTAGCAACCGCATGTGATGATCAACAAAATGGGGTAATATTGCTACAAAAACCCATTCAGGGAATGTCACAATGGTCTTGTATTTCTAACAGTTATATTCCCGCAGATACGCGTGTAATCGTTACCGAAAAAATTAATCCTACCTTGCTGCGTGTCGATTTTCAGAAAAAACAAACAATATAAATGTGTATAGGGAATTTTGTATGAGTACAGGGTTTGTCGCAATTATTATGATATTAATTGCTGTAGTGGTAACTTTATCCAAAGGCGTTCGTATCGTTCCCCAAGGTCAGCAGTGGATTGTCGAAAGATTGGGTAAATACAAGCAAACATTGGGCGCGGGATTAAATATTGTTGTTCCTTATATCGATAGGGTTGCTTATCGTTTATCAAACAAAGATCAGATTCTAGAAGTTCCCAGTCAGGATGTTATTACTCGTGATAATGCTGTTGTTACAGTGAATGCTATTTGTTTCGTAAAAATTGCCGATCCACAAAAAGCAGCCTACGGGGTCGAAGATTACGAACAGGCAACATCCAGTCTTGCAATGACGTCGTTGCGGGCAACAATTGGTAAAATGGATTTGGATGAAAGTCTATCTTCCAGAGATATTATCAAGGCTGAATTGTTGGGTGTTATGGCCGATCAAATGACGGACTGGGGATTAATTTTACGCTCCATAGAGATTCAAGATATTGCCCCTTCGGCCTCGATGCAGGGGGCAATGGAGCAACAAGCCGCTGCAGAACGTCAACGTAAAGCCATTGAAACAAGAGCAGCAGGAAATAAACAGGCCGCTATTTTAGAGGCAGAAGGGATCAAACAGTCCACGATTTTAAGGGCTGAGGCCGAACAAGAATCTGCGACAAGGCAGGCCGCTGCTGCCATATCCTTGGCAGAGGGAACAAAAAAGGCCAACCAGCTTCTTGCAGAAAGTATCAGTGGTGAAGGAGGGCAGGCCGCCTTAAATTTCCAATTAGCAACACGTTATGTGGATGCCTTGTCCGCTTTATCCCAAAGTAATAATACTAAAATTGTTGCGATGCCCTCAGAGTTATCGCAATCAATAGGTAGTTTAATCAATGCAGGGGTTATATTGGGAACAACAACAGAGAGTGTTGGAGGGAAAAGTCAACTTAAGGAAAAAAACAGCACAAACTTTTCATGGAATACTGAAAACAATTTCTCTTAGCTTAAAATTAAAGCAATTTTTATCGACATAAAGCAAAGGAAAATAAGGTTTTTATACACTTATCAATAGTTACGCCTTTGCTTTATAAGTGGGGTGGGTAATAGCAGCTGCTGAATGTAAAAAGTATCAATAGCAAGGTAGGAGTGATTTTATTTATAGCTTTTATACTATTTAATAGACGTATTAGTAATATTAAGTTTTTTCATCCAGTTTCGAAAGACCCTTGAACTTTTGTTCGCTTTGTTCATCTTATTGTTATACAGGTTTATCATTGGGGACGGAATTTTCTCTATTTTATCCTATGGATTGTGATCATTTTTTTAATTTATACTTATTAATAAGTTTCTGCATCTCTTTAGTAACGTGCCCAGTTGTAATATTCTTTTGCTATTGGTTAATATATATCAAAAAGTATAGTTACGGGCTTATTTTTTCATCGATAGGTGGCACAAATTTAAGAGCTTCACATGCAATGCTGCTAAAATTTAGTTTTTTTTATATTTTAATCAGTTTTCGCACAAAATGCTTAAAGTTTTTTATAGCTTACAGGTAAATCATAAAGATGTGTTTATACTTCTTAACTAAATTGATTATCCAGAACGCAATAACCGCCCAGAATCATTTTTACCAAATATTCGTAACAAACATTCTATTGCCTCTTTATGGGTGGGTGAAGCTGTTTTTTCGTGTTCTATCCACAGTTGGGCCTGTTGCCATGCGGGGTTGATCCACTGCTCTAATCGAATTTCGTCTACAACTTTAAAATCTGGTAATCCAGATTGCCTACGTCCAGTGACCTCTCCGCCGCCACGAATTTTAAAATCTTCGTCAGCAATTAAAAAACCATCCTCAGTGTCTCGTAATAAGGCAAGACGCTTTTTTGCCGTATAATTTAGCGTATCATCATGTAACAACAAACAATAAGATTGTTTTGAACCCCGTCCCACACGCCCGCGTAGCTGATGCAATTGTGCCAATCCAAAACGTTCGGCGTGTTCAATGACCATAATATTAGCGTTGGGAATATCAACACCAACCTCAATAACGGTGGTTGCAACCAGTATTTTGGTGTGTCCTTGGGCAAACTGATCCAGTGCATTCTGACGTTCTTGGCTTTCTTGTTGACCGTGGGCCAGACCAACCTGATGATCGCCAAAATAATGTTTAAGTGCGTTATAGCGGTCTTTGGCGGCTGCTAGATCCATAACTTCACTTTCTTCGACCAAAGGACACACCCAAAAGATTTGGCAGCCTTGATGAAGGGCGCGTTCTATACCTTGAATGACTTTGTCCATGCTACTGAGGGTATGCAGTGTGGTTTGTATAGGTTTTCGCCCCACAGGTTTTTCGGTCAAGCGGCTGACTTGCAGTTCCCCCCACCGTGTTAATAGCAAGGTTCTGGGAATAGGGGTGGCAGTCATAACCAAAATATCAGTATTTTCGCCTTTATCACCTAGTTTAATCCGTTGCTCGACACCAAAGCGATGTTGTTCGTCAATAATAACTAAAGCCAGATTATTAAATTCTACCCCTTCTTGAAATAAAGCGTGTGTGCCGATGGCTATTTTCCCATTGCCAGCTTTGATCTTTTCTAGAACCTCTTTACGGGCATTTCCTTTAACAGCACCACTAAGGTAAACACTTTCAACGGGGGCTAGCTTTGAAAAAGTATGGAAATGCTGTTTTGCCAAGATTTCTGTTGGGGCCATAATAGCGACTTGGTAACCGGCTTCAACTGCATGCAAAGCGGTGATAAGTGCCACGATTGTTTTTCCTGCGCCAACATCCCCTTGTAATAATCGTAACATGCGAAAGGGACGTTCCAAGTCTTGCTTGATCTCATTTATCGCTTTTTCTTGGGCTTGGGTAAGGGGAAAGCCAAAGTTTTTAAGGGCTTGAGTAGTTAAATTATGATTGCCAATTAAAGATCGGCCAGAAATTCGTTGGACAGAGTGTTTTGCCTGTCCAATAGCTAATTGTTGAGCAAATAATTCATCAAAAGCCAATCGTGAACGTGCGCGGCTGGCCGCGGCTTCGTAAGATTGATCATCAAACAAATTAGGAAAATCCCCAGGGAAGTGTAATAAATGAAGTGCTTCTTTAAAAGTTGGCCATTGATGTTGTTTGATTAGTTCTATATCCAGCCACTCAGGCAATACAGGGCAGCGTTTTAATGCTAACCTTAAGGCTTTGTAAAGATTTTTGTGAAATAATCCCGCAGTTAAAGGCCATACTGGTTCAATTAAGGGAACAGCATATTCATTTTCAATGGGCTCAAGGTAATGGGGATTGGTAATTTGTAAGCGATTATTGTATGTTTCAAGCAACCCAGAAACAATGATAGAGGATTGTGCTTGAACCTTTTTTGCTTGCCATTGAGAAAAAAAGACCAATTCTGCTGTACCCGTTCCATCAGTAACATTGACGCGCCAAGGTTGTTTACTGCGTTGGGGTCTTTGAATATGGGTCGTTTGCACTTTAATGGTTACAATTTTCCCAGGGATTGCATTTTTTAATTGAGGGCGATATCGTCGATCAACTAAATTATCAGGCAAGTGAAATAATAAGTCGACAATTCGATCCCCTCCCACCGCATGTTTTATAAGTTGGCTTAACTTTGGACCAATTCCTTCTAAATCATGTAAAGGTGCCAGTATTGGGGCTAGGGAAAGATGTAGGGTTGCAGAAAGAGGGGGGGTAACCATGGATTGGCTCGGCTAGAATAAAAAGAATGTTGTCACTATAGAATATCTTGTATTATGGAGCAAAAAGAAAATATGTCCCCTTTAGAGATTCGCAAACGTCGTATTTTATATCAGGCCAATCATCGCGGTACGTTTGAAGCAGATTTGTTAATTGGTTCTTTTGCCAAATATTATATCGATCATATGAATGAACAAGATTTAGATGAATTAGAGCGAATTATGACATTCGAGGATGCAGATTTGACTTTATGGCTTACAGGATTTAAGTCAATACCAGCGGATGTTAACAGTCCAATGGTGCAGCAAATGGTTCAGTTTGCTAAAACAATACATTCTAATAACAATAAGTAAGGAGACGATGGATGGGGGACGCCTCTTCAGAACAGCAACGTCATTTTTTGCCAATATGGGGTGTGCCTGATGGGTATGACGCGTTTTTATTACGTCGTCATGCGCTGGAATGTTTTACTAAAGACAAGAAGACCCTGGTCCATGTGGCGCGTAATGACACAGAAATGACCAGATTGGTTGACTATCTCAACTTTATCGATCCAACCTTAGAAGTATTACGTTTCCCTGGTTGGGATTGCCTTCCTTATGATCGCGTATCTCCCAATAAAACTATTACGTCTGAACGGGTTGCAACCCTGACACGTTTACTGGAACCCGTTACAACGCCACGAATTGTTTTAACGACTGTTTCAGCATTAATTCAAAAAGTTGCACCGCGTTCTGTGTTTTCAGGTCGTGCTTTAAATCTTAAAAAAGGGGACAGTCTAGATCAAGAGTTCTTGGTCGAGTTATTGGTATCCCAAGGATACAATCGTACTGACACGGTGATGGAGGCTGGGGAATTTGCAATTCGTGGACACTTGTTTGATATTTATTTAGCGGGTGAGGATGAACCCGTGCGTCTGGATTTATTTGGGGACGAAGTGGATTCAATTCGTTGTTTTGATCCACTAAGCCAACGCTCAACCCGATCAATTGATGCGTTAATTTTACGTCCTACAGCGGATTATTCTCTTGACGAAGAAAGTATTGCACGATTTCGAACCAGATGGCGCGAGTTATTTGGTTCAACCGCCACTAGCGATCCACTGTATGATGCAATTTCTAATGGCAGGCGTTATCAGGGGATTGAACATTGGTTACCCTTGTTTCATGAAAAGATGGAAACTTTTTTTGATTATGTTCCCAATCTTTCTTTATCCTTTGCTCATCAAGCTGAGGAAAGTTTGCAACCTCGATTGGAAATGATCACTGATCATTATGAGGCTCGAAAATTACCTGTAAGACCAACAGAAGTTCCCTATCGTCCATTGTCTCCATCCTTTCATTATTTAAATCGTGAAGAATGGGATCATTTAATTGGCCAGTATAAAGTATTTTCATTTCAACCTTTTGCTAAACCCGAAGGGGCAGAAGGCGTTGATGTGGGGGGCAGACCTGGTATTATGTTCGCCAAAAGTCTAGCACCTTCTGAGCGTGAGAATGTATTTTCCCTTTTTGGCAAACGTGTGGCTGAATGGAATTCAGCAGGTCGTAAAACCCTAGTCGCTGCTTGGAGTAAAGGGTCAAAGGAACGGATCACTACTTTATTAAAAGAACACAAAATTCTTACCCAATCGATTGAAACTTGGCAAGAGGTACAACAATTTAAAGGGGGTGCGGTTGGTTTATTAACTCTTGGCTTGGATCATGGATTTGTCGCTGAAGATTTTGTTTTGGTTTCCGAGCAAGATTTACTGGGTGAACGGATTTCACGTCCCCAACGTCAACGTAAAAAAACCGAACAATTTATTGCAGCCGCCTCTGAAATCAGTGAAGGGGATTTAGTTGTTCATCAAGAGTATGGCATAGGTTGTTACCAAGGTTTAATTAATTTAGAGATCGGTGGGGCACCCCACGATTGTCTTTCTTTGATGTATCAGGGTGAGGAAAAGCTTTTTTTACCTATTGAAAACATTGAGTTATTAAGCCGTTTTGGATCGGATCAGTCAGGTGTGGCATTAGATAAGTTGGGCAGTCCAGCCTGGCAAAAACGTAAAGCCACTATGAAGGCCAGAATACGGGATATGGCTGACATTTTATTGCGTACAGCTGCAACCCGTTTGATGCGCGAAGCCTCAGTCGAAATACCGCCCGAGGGGTTATGGGAAGAATTTTGTGCACGTTTTCCTTTTATCGAAACTGAAGATCAATCCAGAGCCGTTGCAGATATTCTTCAGGATTTATCCTCTGGTCGTCCGATGGATCGTTTGATTTGTGGGGACGTCGGTTTTGGTAAGACAGAGGTTGCATTGCGCGCAGCCTTTATTGTGGCAATGGGGGGATCACAAGTGGCGGTGGTTGTGCCAACAACATTGCTTTCTCGTCAGCATTATCGAACCTTTATTAAACGTTTTGAAGGGTTTCCCATTAAAATTGCACAATTATCACGGATGGTAACGGCCAAGGAAGCAACCCAGGTAAAAAAAGAGATTGCAGATGGTTCTGTAAATATTGTGATTGGGACGCATGCTCTGTTGGCCAAAAACATTCAATTTGCCAATTTAGGGATGTTAATTATTGATGAAGAACAACATTTCGGTGTTGCGCATAAAGAGAAGTTAAAGGCATTACGTGAAGATATTCACGTCTTGACGCTATCAGCAACACCTTTGCCACGTACGCTACAGCTTTCTTTAACTGGGATGCGTGAAATCAGTTTAATTGCAACACCACCGGTAGATCGATTGGCTGTGCGAACATTTATTATGCCTTTTGATCGTATTGTTATTCGTGAAGCATTGCAACGTGAACGTTTTCGTGGGGGACAAGCTTTTTGTGTGGTGCCACGATTACAAGATTTGCAACCCCTACAAGAACAATTACTAGATATTATTCCCGATTTACGATTAGTGCAGGCCCATGGGCGATTAACCCCGACCGAGCTGGAACGAGTAATGACAGAGTTTAGCGATGGAAAATACGATGTATTGCTGTCGACCAATATCGTTGAAAGTGGTTTGGATATGCCATCGGTAAATACATTGATTATTTACAAGGCAGATCGATTTGGTCTGGGGCAACTTTATCAATTGCGTGGTCGCGTGGGGCGCGGTAAACAACGAGGGTATGCTTATTTAACATGGCCGCAAAATCATTTTCTATCCAAAAACTCAGAAAAACGTCTGGAGATTATGCAATCGCTGGATAATCTGGGGGCGGGTTTCACTCTTGCATCACATGATTTGGATTTACGTGGGGCAGGGAACCTGCTGGGGGAAGAGCAATCCGGCCATATTCGCGAGGTCGGGGTTGAATTATATCAAAAAATGTTGGAAGAAACCGTGGCCGCCCTACGAGCAGAGAAAAATAACCAAACCATTGAGGACCAAGATTGGAGCCCTAACATCGTCTTGGGGCTGCCAGTATTAATTCCCGAAACATACGTTATTAATTTACCTGTAAGGCTTGGATTATATCGTCGCATTGGAAACATGGTCAATGAAGATGAAATTGAGGCCATGCGTGCCGAGTTAATTGATCGTTTTGGTGCAATTCCTGATGAGGTATCGAACTTGTTGGATGTAATGAAATTAAAGCGATTATGTAAAGAGATCGGTGTACATCGTCTTGAGGCTGGTCCCAAGGGGGTTGTGGTTCAGTTCTTTAATGGAAAATTTAAAAATCCAAATGGATTGATCCAATGGGTTGCAGGAATTGGGGATGGATATATGAAATTGCGTCCTGACGGAAAATTGGTTTATTTACGTGAAACACCTTTTGCAAAACGGATTCAACGTTCTTATTTTCTTTTGAAAAAATTAAGGGAAATTTATTATAGTTCATAATTATATTAAATATTATGAAAACTATTTACTATTTGGATAGTAAATAGTTTTTTTTATCTTTTAAGTTGAGTAAAACAAGCCCTATTCATATATAAAAGTAACTATATTTCTATAAAATAAAATTGTCACTGTGTAATAAATTTAAATCAAAGTTCTTTTTATTGTATAGTATTTTTTATTTTAATACCTATATATCTTCCTATTGCTTTTTATATTTATTAATTGGGTTCAGAAGTCATGCTGCAAAAAAACATTAATGATCTTTTAGTTTTTTTAGTCGTAGCCAAAGAGCGTAGTTTTACCAAGGCAGCATCCAAGTTAGGCGTCTCTCAATCTGCATTAAGTCATACCATGCGTAATTTAGAAGCACGTTTAGGCATTCGTTTATTGATGCGCACCACTCGAAGCGTCGCACCAACAGAAGCTGGAGAGTTATTACTTAAAAACATTGCCCCACGAATACAAGAGATGGAGCAAGAACTAAATAGGGTGGTTGAATTTAAACAACAACCAGCAGGAACCATTCGTATCACCACAGACGAGCATGCCGCAAATTTTGTTGTATGGCCTAAGTTAAGAGGGTTCTTGCGTCAATATCCCGACATTAAACTAGAAATTGATGTTGATTTTGCTTTAAAAGACATAGTGAAAGAACAATATGACGCAGGGGTAAGATTTGGTGAGTTGGTTCATAAAGATATGATTGCTTTTCCAATTAGCCCAGCTATGCGCATGGCAGTTGTTGCATCCCCTGCCTATTTAGAAAGAAAATCAATCCCCAAAAAACCAAAGGATTTATTGCAACATCAATGTGTTAACTTGCGCCTTCCGACTTCTGGTGGTTTATTTGCGTGGGAGTTTGAGGTTAATCAAAGAGAAGTAAAGGTACATGTTGAAGGGCAGCTGATTTGTAATACAATTACACAAATGTTACAGGCAGCATTTGATGGTTTTGGTTTTAGTTATGTCCCTGAAGATGAAGTAAATATGGCTATACAGCAGGGGCGTCTTATAAGAGTATTAGAAGATTATTGTCCTTATATTCCAGGATATTATTTATATTATCCCAATCGTCGTCAGCATACTTATGCTTTTTCATTATTTTTGAAAAATTTTCAAAATCATAAATAATTAAGAGATTGTGGACATGTCAAATTGATAATATGTGTTTTGAAGCATATACTATCAATTTGGCTTTTGGTAAGAAGTGACATCGCAATATTTAAGGTAAAAGCTTATAATAATTCTATTCTTAACAGCAATTAATATATATAATCTGAATAAAATATAATAATTTAATATATCAAAATATTGTTGAATTTGGATAGACCATAATGAATGATCTTCTTATTGCTCGTTTTATACATGTCTTGTCTATCGTTATCTGGATTGGTGGAGTTTGTATGGTAACAACAGTATTGTTACCAACAATTAAACGATACTTCCCTGTCAATAATCGGTTAGAAATGTTTCATAAAATCGAGTCAAGATTTGCAATGCAAGCCCGTATTGTGGTTTTGTTAGCAGGGCTTTCTGGGTTTTATATGGTATGGCGTATGGGTATGTGGAATCGTTTTGAGTATCCAAATTTTTGGTGGATGCATGCTATGGTATTGGTATGGCTGATTTTCATGGCGATGCTATTCATCTTAGAACCTTTTATTTTGGATAAAAAGTTAAAAGTCATGTCTGTTCAGCAGCCTGAAAAGACATATATTAAAGTGCAAAGGTTGCATTGGATATTACTTATACTTAGTATTATCACCATTATTGGTGCTGTTATTGGCAGCCATAATTTTTAATTTTATTTGGCGCGGATAATCAATGCATCAGGAAGTTCAAAAAATTCTAATCAACATTAAAAAAATGCCAAAGGGGTGGCTAGATGCCTTTTATCACTATGCAACTTACAAAGGGCGAACCAACCGATTAGGTTTTTGGTCTTTTGCAATTCTTAATGCCTTTATTTTATTAACATTGTTCATTATTGATGAATTATTAGCGTTAATTTATCGTATTTATATTTATAGATTTTATATTGATATCCATCTGTTATTCACAATTTATGCTTTAATTAGTATTGTGCCTTCAATTTGTTTATGTATACGACGATTACACGATCTAAATTTAAGAGGATGGTGGCTAATTTTATTAATTGTACCATTTCCATATATGTATATAAATTATATATTTCAATTAATTTTACTGATCGCTGTAAATTATCCCAGCGACGAATATAATCGTTTTGGTCACAAACCAGAAAAAGATTTCACCATTTAAGGATTTTCCTACAGATGGGGTGTCTGTAGGTGAATCTGTCTACCATATGGGAATAGGCACATTATTAACCTTAAATAAATTCCCTTGCCATTGTATATTCCATTTTAAAACATTGTCACCCGCTGATGTGCCCGCAAATTTGGCCAAAATCAAGCCTGTCTTTAATTTTGTATTCTTTATGTTGCTGCTGGCATCAATCAAGGCTTGCATATCACGAATGGTAATTACACCTTTAGCAGCTTTTAATCTGGCCTTATTATTTAGCTCTACCGTGCCGTTCGCTGTAATAGTGCTGAGGGCATTGCTGACGACAAGATTGTTGATGGTTACTGGAATTTGTGAATTGGTTGCTTTATTACTACTACTGGTTGCAGCCAGAAGTATCGGAAATGTTTGGGCTGTTGTTGTAAAATTAACATCCCCTTGGGTTGGAATGAATGCACTGTTTTTTGAATATTGAGGAGAGGTCACAAGCCCAGAAAAACGAACTTGTGCATTAACGTTATTACCTTGCTTTGTGATCTGCATAAAAATCTGGCTGATTTTATACGATATTTTATTATTGCGTAGGGTTACATTACGCCACGTAAAATTAATTTTTTCATTATCTTTTGAATTGTCTAGAAGAGGTTTGAATGTGTCACTGTAATATTGTTTATTACAGTCTTTCATTTGATGATTTAATACGATCGCCAATATTCCTGTTGAGGTTACATTGGTTATTCTTTGAAATTGATCATTAGACAAATCAAGATTATTTTTGTTTACTGTTAATTCCTTTGTAATCATCTTGACAGTTGGATTATCAGATGCTTGAACAACGTAATTATCAGCAGTCAATGAATTTGTACCAAGTTGGCTAGAGTTACTACTAATATTTGAACAAAAACTGTGCCATGATTGTGATGCATGGGCTTGGTAAGGATTGAGGGAAAAGGTAAAAGTCATTCCAAATAATATGGGTAGAACGATATTCTTATTCATAATGTTAATTTTTACAGTAATTATTGATATTGCTTACAAATTATATAAAGGAATTGTGGAATATTAAAGGAATATTTACATTTCCAACAGCTCATCAATTTTATTTTATTTTATTTTAAGGTTATGTTTTAATGTTAAAATTGGTTGATCCTTTTCTTATTTCTTTAATATCAACAGTTTTGTTGGCCAGTTTTTTCCCTTGTTATGGTTCAGGCGTGATTTTCTTTGATCATCTGGCCACGATTGCCATTGCACTTATGTTCTTCCTACAGGGTGCGAGATTATCTCGTGGTGCTATGCTTGAGGGATTATTACATTGGAGACTGCACTTATTAATTTTTGTATGCACCTTTATCATGTTTCCAATATTGGGAATAATGTTGCATTTACTTTTTCCCCATCTGCTGATGCCTGGATTATGGAGTGGGGTGATTTTTCTGTGCTGTTTACCGTCTACGGTTCAGTCCTCTATTGCGTTTACATCCATTGCTAGGGGAAATGTACCCGCTGCAATTTGCTCTGCAACGGCATCTAATTTATTAGGGGTGTTCGTCACCCCTTTATTAGTTGGTATTATTTTTAGCAGTAACCAAGGACATTTACAACCAGGCGGCAGTTTAGATATTGTGTACCAATTATTATTGCCCTTTATAATTGGACAATTATTACAGCCATGGATTGGGGATTGGGCATTACGTAACAAGCGTCTTTTATCTTTTTCCGATAGGGGATCTATTTTAGTTGTTGTTTATAGTGCCTTTAGCGAAGCGGTTAATATGGGGCTGTGGCATAAACTGGATGTCGAGCAACTGGTTTATGTTTTATGTATTGATACGGTGCTATTATTTTTGGTTTTAGGGATCACGGCATTAATAAGTAAAGTATTAGGTTTTTCATTGGCTGATCGAATCAGTATTGTTTTTTGTGGATCGAAAAAAACGCTGGCTTCTGGGGTTCCGATTGCGAATGTTCTATTTCCAACGTCAGCAGTTGGGGTAATCGTTTTACCTTTGATGATTTTTCATCAAATTCAATTATTTGTCGTGACAATTTTGGCCAGATACTGTGCAAAACTGCGTGATAAAGAAGATGAAACCAAAGAGGATATACATTAATTTTGCAAAATCTTAAAATTATGCTTGCCAAGACATAAGAAAATCGGATATGTAGTTTTTACAAAATGGAGAGGTGGCCGAGTGGTTGAAGGCAGCGGTCTTGAAAACCGCCGTGCGTTAATAGCGTACCGTGGGTTCGAATCCCACCCTCTCCGCCATTTTATACAATATTACCCCCATAAAATTAAATATGATTCTTTTAAAAACATGCTTTCTTTAAGCATTTTATTTATAAGTTTAGAACCTTCTATTATTTTTTATAATTACTAGAATGTTAAGATAGTTGAGAACGTAAGAGGGACATTTATTTTGAAAGCGGTTTTCGTAAAGGGGATAATTAAGTTCACTATAATCTTTTAGATAAAACTGTAATTTGTATTCATAGAGTTTTCATGCGATATGGCAAGATCAGAAAACATTTATCTTTTTTCTATATTACTTTTGATCTAAAACTATCCCTATGCCCATAGCATTACAAAATTTACTTGCACATTCTGTCAACAAACAAGAAATTAAAGAAGCTAAGGAGCCAGTTTTAATTACCTGATAGTGCAATATTTTAAAAACAAAATCTCATTGTAAAAGATAATATATAGATGCTCTATTTAATGTTGATTGGGTGGTTAATCGTGGGAATGAGTTAAACGTTACTAACGAGAGCAATGTTGGAATAGACCTAGTTGCAGTAACGTTAGATATAAATATCATGTCGTTCAACGTAAATTATAGACTAGATAAAGCCAAATAGACAGTTTTTTACAGCATCAGGCAAGAAATATTTTTCTCATTATATTATAATGACAGCAACGAATAAATAGATAAAATATGCTGAGAAAGCCTTAAAAGATATTGCAAGATTAAAAAAATGGCTTTTGATGCAGAGTAACGTTGATGATAAATCGTTGTGGTGATGGCTGGACACGTAATAATGGTGTTATATTTAGTTTCTAGCTCGTCATTGTCTAGTTAAAGTATGAGCGAGTGGACGCGAGACAGTTGCATAGAGATTAATAGATTTACTATTTGCCCTGATAATAAAGTTGGTAAAAAGATGTCAAATTGCCGTTATTTATAAGCACATTACAGCATTACAAATATTTCAAAGGTAGCATATGATTCTATTGTCAATGGTAAATCTGCTTCTGAAAGGGTTACGAAAAGCCAAAGTGTTATTGATAATAAAAAAACAGAGATTACAAACAATGCTAGTGACTGGGCAATCGAGACCATAAAAAATGCAAAATATCTTTTAGAGTTTTTTTATGTGTATTTATTGTCAGCTTTAAAATTAATGAAATTGTTAGAAATTTACCAATGTTAGAAATATAAATTAATTATAACAACCGAAACAATAAGATCAAGCCCTTCAGATAAAAGGTTTGACCACAACAGAAAACTATAATAATTGTTTGGAATTACATAATGTAACTAAATCTTTTCGTCTTGTGCCTTATGTTAATAACAAAATATAGCGAAATAGATTTTGTATTGAAAAAAACTTTTAGTTTAAAGGTAAATTGTCAAAGCGATACGTTATATTACTTTATGGCGGAGAGAATGGGATTCGAACCCATGGTACGCTATTAACGCACACACGCTTTCCAAGCGTGCGCCTTAAACCGCTCGGCCATCTCTCCAGTAAGATTGCCTTTATATAAAACAGAACATAACGAATTTTTTCAAAGAGGCAAGAAAAATTTTTCTTTTAGAGAAAAATTTTGTAATTCGTAACAATACGTACGCATCAAATCTATTCCAGTAGCGTTTGTTAGTATTACAATTTAATTAAAGTAAATATATACGGGGATTGCTTATTAATATTTTCAAAAAATTACATAACGAAAAATAAATCCCGCAATCTTAAGAAATGAGGGGTTAAAGTACGATTTTTACTGATCATTATAAAAGTCAATTTTTTATTTTAAGTTTGATTCTGTTATAATATTAATCGATACTGTTTAATACAGAATAGCAATATTACATTAACAAAATGTATTGTAATGAATCTTTACACTTAAAGTAGTTATTAAAGAAGGGAGGCGGATAAATGAAATTATCCTGATAGATGCTCAAGCTGGGATAATAATATACATCTATATCCTCCCGAGTTGCGTGGTTTATAAATTATATATGGAAAATTTTCCAAAATCAATTATTTAATAGGAATTATTTCCTATTTTGCTAAAAAGATATTTTCTCGACTATGTTATAGCAACCAGTAACCAGTGCTTGTATTTCAATTGTAGGTGGATCGTCCAAATTACCGATTAAGGTATTACTATAATGCTTAAGGGTTGGTTTTGGCAGAATAATTGGTTGTAAAAACTCAGGATTGTCACTTTTTGGCCACAGAAAGAACTGTCCGTTTTCCCTGATTTGAACAATTTTTAATGTCATTTCATAATGACTATATAAAGAATCATGTTTAGTTACAACGACGCAGTCGCCATTTTCTGGTAAACGTTCTAATTCTTGAAAAGGGGTGACGATTACTATTGATCCTGTGGGATAGAGCAAATTCATAGAATCATCTTTGATGATTAATCCATAACGAGAAGTGGATAAGAATCTAGAATCTTTTGGTATTGTTAAGGGGATATATCTAGATGGAGGCCAATCTTTATTCTTCTTCCATTGTTTTGCATTCAGTTCGCCTCGAACATAAATTGTCTCTGTAGGTATGGCATATATCTCTGTATCTTCGTCATTCTCATTATGAACAGGTTGATTTTGCAATTCCTTTTGAACGGATTGGTCAATGGGATCTAAAAAATAATTAACGTCTATATTTAATGCTTTTGCTAATTTAAAAAGATTTTCTGCCTTGGGTGAATTTTTGGCGTTTTTAAGTTTTCTGATAAAATCAGGACCTAATCCTGCATTAATACCTGCTCGACTAGGTTTTACCTGTTTTTCTTTAAGAATATTATGTATTTTATCTAGTAAAACTTGGTTTTTCATAGAACATTTTTACTCATATTTATTCGCTTATGTCATTCGTCTTTTATTCCGATATTTATTATAAATAGGAATAAATTCCTTAATTTAAACCAAGCGATGAATTATGATGAAAAATGATTTTGTGTAAGGTAGGAATAATTTTTTTAAACCAGAACGTACCATAATGATTGTGGGCAAGATATTATGCCATTAGGCATGTTTACCAAAAGTATATATAATATGTGATTTAGATTTACCTATCGTTGCGAGGTAACTTGTCGTCTACAAGTCCAGTTTCATTAAGATATCTATTTGTTTATCATTTCCGACCATAAAAACATGACTATCAAAAGAACGAAAACCATTCTTTTTATAAAACTGAATTGCCTTGTTATTATGTTCATATACACCAAGCCAGATATAATGCAGAGAATTTTGCTTGCCAATTTGTATAGCATGTTGAAGTAAAGATTGACCCAAACGTTGTTTTTGAAAATTTTGTAAAATATATATCCTCTCTATTTCGAGTGCCTTGGGATCTTTAAATTCAGTTTGTGCAGAATTAAAGTTAATTTTTAAATATCCTGCTAATTTTTGGTTATATATTGCAAAATAAAAGCAAGAATTTTCATTTTTGATTTCAGTAGATAATTGTTGTCGTTCAAAATTATTGTTTAGATAGGATTGCATATCGCTTATAGAACATGAAGAGGCAAAAGTTTCAAAAAAAGTTTGTCTGCTTATGTCTTGTAATTGAGGTAACTCGTCAAGAGTTACACGTATTATTTGTAATGAATTCATAAATTTTATTCTTTAAGTTTTTTTTGGAAAAAGATGGGACAATTGAATTTCATTATTATATATAGTGCGTTTAATAAAGAAATGATTTAGATATTCATATTAAATTAAGTTTTTTAGATGGATTTTCCTATGGTTCTAAATCATAAAAAAAAGTGGCTTGCAGCTATTTTCTTTGTTTTTGTATTTTTGGTTTTGTCAGTAATTGTATGTGGTTTGCGTAATAATACATTCAATGCTGATTTAATTGTTGTTCTGGGTAATAAAGTTTTTCCGGACGGCGATCCGAGCGAAGCGTTGGTTGCACGTTTGAATGAGGCCATAAGAATATATGATGACGGTTATGCTCCTTACATTTTGGTTAGCGGTGGAACAGGTATAGAGGGACATGATGAATCTGTTGTGATGAAACAATATTTGATAGATCATGGTATCCCTGAAAAGAACATTATAAATGACGGGAAAGGGGTGAATACACGTGCAACTGCGCAAAATACAGCAATATACATGAATGATCATCATATGAAATGTGCTATTGTTATTTCTCAATATTATCATATTGCGCGTATTAAATTAGCTTTTAACATGGCTGGAGTTAAGTGTTTGGGCAACGCTGCACCTTTTTACTTTACTTGGGAAGATTTTGTAAAAGTTCCTAGGGAAATGATGGGGTATGTATTTTATTATTTTCGTTTGAAATAAATAAAATTTGATTTTACTTACTTTTATATAACTATTATTGATAACATTATATTTGTGAGTAGTTAACCATTTTAATATTGTAATTTTTACAACCATAGGTTTTAAAAATAGTTATTATCTCGATAGAAAAAAATAGCTAGAGAATACAATTTATTATGACATAATAGTTAATCGTAAAAGTAGTATTTGCTATTTACTTTATTTCAAAGGGTGGTATATTGACTATTACAGATTGCTTTTTCTATCTGTATATTTACGCATTTACACTATGTTTACTTACATCTAATTTATAATAAATAAATTAGATGTAAGTTTTTTTTATAGAAAATCATAGTAATATTTATAAATTTTGTTGTTTTATTATGAATATAGCAGGTATTTCTTTCAAATTTAGTGGAAGAAGATTTGATACTGATTATAGTATTATGCTTGGTAATTTGTAAAAGTTATATTCAGTAACTTAAAAATATTTTTTACCCGCTCTTATTTTGTCGTATAAATACGAAATTATTCAAAAGGCGACAATTATTATTAGTATGAATGGTATTTATTTTTATCAGAGGACAAAAGCGGGATGGCTAATACTATAGGTATTTTATTAAATATTAAAAATTTAGTTGGTTAAGATACCAGAAATGTAGTTTAACGTAACGAAAGTGCAAATTCTTGTAATAACTCATGGTGAAGTAAAGCAACATGGGTAGAAGATGCGAGTTGTCGAGCAGACGTTGTATACGGTGCATTAGATACAACAGCAGTATAATGGGCATGGTAAAAACTTTTGGCAGCATTCACCTCTTGAACGGCTTTATTACCGACAGGCTTGCTGTATAATTTGCACTGCAGAATAAGGATAACATCATTTTTCATAGCAATCACATCTGCACCTTGATCACCACTTGCTGTTGTAACTTGTGCATCCCATCCAATTTGACATAATAGATCAGCGCAATATGCTTCGTAATCTAAGGGTTTCATTTTCGGAGAATATATATGACGTTGTTTATTTTTACTCTTAACTTTCTGATTGGCAGAGCGAGGAAAGTTTTTGGCTGTTTGAACAATTGTCTTAAAAATTGATTTTTGAATGTAAGGGTAGAAAGATTCTAATTTTGTTTCGTGTAAAAGAGGTTTTATTTTTGTTTTGATAAAACGATTAATTTCTTGGAACCACTTATCTTTTATTAATGAACCATATTCATCAGTATAAATTAATTGATCCCTTCTAATATATAATATTTTTGCGTATTTTTGTATTTCACGATTAGCAATTTTTGTGGCTTTTCTTCTTTTATAATAAAAAATCAATAGAATTAGTAATTTTTTGCATAATTTCCAGCATGGTTTCGTTAAGAAAAACAACAGAGTCAATACACCCATACCATATAATAGTTTATTTTTACTTTCGGAAATACTAGGAAAATAAAATGAAGTTATAAAATTACGTTCTTGGGTAAAAGGAGTAGGTAAGTTACTGATATTATGGTCGTTAATATACTTAAGTAAAGCAGTTACAACTTTACTGGTTCCCGCCAATGAAACAGGAATAATATCGTGGTTATAGGTAATATAGGCGGTATCTTTTGATGTCAGTTCATGCAAAAACTCCTTGAGTTGTATAATTGAAAGGCTTTTGTTAAAAATCAAGTAACCAGGTCTCATGTTAAGAGTTGATTTAGGAAGTTTTATAATTTGCTGCCCTATAGTCAATGTCAGTGTTAGAGCAGTATGATTTAGGAGTTGATCTTTTCGTTGTGTGTAAACTTGTAGAATAGCATAACGCTGAGGCATCAAAATTAAAGAAATAGTATAGTTATTTTCTGATCCTGAGATAATAAACTGTTGGGTGGACGTGTTTGTACTACTTTGCCAAATAGGGGTACGTTGAATGGTATATGTATTTGCAAAAGATACGGGGGAATATACGAAACAACAATATAGGATAAAAATAGAAGGTAAAAATTTAAATTTCATAAAAAGTCTTAAATTATTATAGGTATTTCTATTTATTTTATACCTAAAGTTGCGGTTAATTTAGGGAAGATTTTGGAAACTGTAAAGTAAAAAAACTCTAGAGATTTAAACGAAATGCCCTGTTAAGTTACCCTATTAATTTATGTATCAGATACACCATGAATATTAAGAGGTAATATAAATCATATTTGGAGGATATATTGAGTCTAAAAGTCTGCATTTCTTAAATATATTCATCTACTCACTAAGTTGTTTTATGGAAAAGGATAATGGTATGATTTAATTAACGTTGATTAACGCAGGTAATGCTATTTATCGGGTATAATACCAGATAAAATTGAATCCATTATTATGGCTGTAGTATTTACAGTTGTTGTACTGCTTTGTATTTTGATCACAAGAGAGATATAGCAATGTCGTGAAATTTATTTTGAACTCTTGTGCCAACTATAAGAAACCGATGCTAAATGGACCAAAACATGTTGCCTTTAAGCTAGACGATATCAATTCTGTAACATTAGTGCAGCATATTGTTGATTGAAATGTGTAGATAAAAATATAGTTTAATTATTTATTTGAAAGAATATTACTTTATAGTATAATATTATAAATAAAAATATCAATTTTAAATAAGATATATTTTAATGAAAAAAATTTTATGTGTAATATTACTTCAAGTAAGTATTTTTTCTTTGTCTACAGCGATGGGTGCACCCAATAATTATTATCAAAGTCAAGTATTAATGGGGCCTGTTTTCTCTATTGGTGGGACACAAAATAACTATAAATCTCCAGGTCAGAATATAGATCCTTATATCAACCCTCATTCATTATTATTAGGGGGGCAGAGGATAGAAGCTGCTGATGGTGGGCCAGAAACCCCAGCAAGTAAACTTGCTGCTTATGGTTCAAATTCTTCTATTATATTGAGAGGGCATCCTGATGGGTTGATGGATCTTGGTTGTCTGACTTGTACGGTAATGACCAACAATTCAGTTTTTAATTCTAGAGCTGCGTTAACAGGAAATTTAACTGCTATTGAAAACATAGCGAATGATCCTTCTTTTGATACTGTTTTACATTATGATGAAACCAGTAATGTAGAACCCATTCTAACTTTAAAAGGAGTAACGTATGATGCTAATCATATATTCTTACCATTAGGATCATATCTTACCCCTGAACAGATGGCACGTATTCATCCTAATCAGTATATCACAACGAATTCTATTTCACTGGATGTAAAGCAAAAAGATATTAGAACGCATGATAATGGTTTGTTTGATCACACATCTGCACAATCCCTTAACCCCCATAATTACTATGTATCAACAGTTAAAAGTGTGGCTGAGGATGGAAGTAGTATTGTAGTCAATGGGTGGGGTATACAAGGAGGAAACGAAACAGGTCATTCATGGATGAAAGGGGATGTTCCTACGTCTGTATATGATACTGTTCGTAGCAATTTCAAAGAAGCTGTTGCAATGATAGGATCTCCTACTCAAACGGGTGGTAGAAATTTGTATGTGACGTATGATCCGATTGCTAGACCAGATAGCTCAATTGATTATGTTAACGGTGATGAATTTAATATGCATTATAATGGAGGTCAATCAAATGAAGCGACGATGAGGGGTATTGTAATTGCTTTTGATTGTGGGGGGGCAGCATTTGACGGTAAAGGCAAATGCTATCATCCAACTTACGACAGTGTAGGTTTATTAATTAATGGTAATAATCTTCCTAATGGAATTATAAATACGATACCGAGTTGGGGAAATGAATATAAAGGTTGGAATTTTTATATTCCTGGTTCGGCAGCACCAGAGAGGTCAGGTGGAAGACATACGTCTTTTGAAAGTTTTACCCCAACATTAGACGCAAACAATCAACTTATTACGCGTTCGTGGGTTCAAAGAAATGATACTAACATATCAGAAAAAGAAACATGGAAAAATTACCAAGTCGATTTGGGTTTAGTTGTGAATGGCACCCGTTGGAATAGTGAGGCAAATAGTGGTGTTCAAATGGGATATATTTCATTTAATTATTCATTAGATAATGTAGGTGGGGTTTGCTTAATTGGTAATAATACGACGTCTTCTGATACGAATGTTCCTGGACTATGTATTCGAGCCAACGGTGAAGTTTATAGTGCCTCGACGTTTCATCTTGCAAATAATTCTATAATTATGGGGCATAGTGAGCGAGGAAATAATAAAATAGGAGCTATATTACAGCCTAATACTGATGGTGATTGGTATGTCGGAACACAAGTTGCTGGTGGTGCTAATATACGAGGTATTAATGGAATATATGCAAAAAACATTAATGCGCCCATTAGTAAAATTACATACCTTCAAGATGTAGCATTGATTAGAGCACAAACAACTACACAAACATTTAATATGATTAAAGCTTCAGTACATTTCCCTTCAGATCATGTATTTTGTGGTGATTGCTTAAATAAAGGACAGGCTGTAGGACAAGGCACTGGTCGATGGATATTTATGGATACTGCCAAAACCTGGCGTAGTGATGATGGCGCGATAGCTGTTAATTAAAAAAATCATCTCTAGCGTCAATATGAGTATAATTATTAATGATTACACTCATTTATTTTAAATAATACTGATCAAGATAAAGAGGTGGTAGAAATCCCTGCTATTAAAATAACATCTCGACATTACTATTAAAATCAATATAGGAAAAATATGGATAACTCATACAGCCTTAACCACAGGTAATTCATCCCATCGGGTCGTATATCGTTGACTTAAGTGGTTGCGTTTTAAGTTCCATGATGCTGTGGATTTGGTTGCTCCAAAAGCGATTTTATTACGTCCCATTTTTTTATTAATATTATCAAGGGTTTGCATTAAGATTTCACTACGTTTTTTTGCTTCGTCAGTATTTGTGTTACTGAAAATATTAAGCTGATTTTTATCTTGTCCAACGATGTCCAGCATCATGATACCAGCCTTTTGATATAGGTAGTTCTTTTTGTATATACGACGCAGCCCATTTTGTGCGGCTTGGATAATTTCCCTTGTATCACTGGTTGGATAGAGAAGGGGAATGGCAATAGAGGGATGGTATTGTGATTTTATTTTGTGAAACCGATTGGTTTTTAAAAATACTAACACAGCTTGTGCCAAAGAATGTTGTGATCTTAATTTTTCAGCGCCTCGACTGGCATGAATACGAACGATGTCTTCTAAATCATGAAAATCGTTCGTTGCATTTCCAAAACTGCGAGAAGTCATGATATTTTTCTTAAGGGTGTGTGTGCCTTCTAGATCTATACAAGGGATGCCACGTAACTCTAAAATAGTGCGCTCCATGACTACTGAAAATTGCTTCCCTAAAAAGTGTGCATCGCAATTTCTAAGTTGCCAAGCAGTTTGAATGCCCATATTTGATAACTTTACAGATAGCCGACGGCCAATGCCCCAAATTTCAGTGACAGGGAATTGTTGCAAGATTGATGCAAATGCAGGATGGTCAGGGTTTAAAAAATAAACACCTTGATAATCCGTATTTTTCTTTGCAACATGATTGGCAATTTTAGCCAAGGTTTTAGTTAATGAAAGACCAATTGAAACAGGTATTCCCGTACATTGGTGAATAATTTTTCGTAAAGCAATACAATATTCAGTAGCATTTTGTTTATTTTGCAAATGCAAAAAAGCTTCATCGATAGAATATAGTTCTGTATCGTAAATATATTCTTGTACGATAGAGAATACCCTCTGACTCATATCGCCATATAGCTCGTAATTTGAACTAAGTAATGTAATTTTCTTTTTAATATGAGGTGGTATTTTAAAGGCGGGCATACCCATTGGAACATAAGGTTTCAGTTCGTTTGATCTGGCAATAACGCATCCATCGTTATTGGAAAGAATACCGATAGGTTGACCTTCCAGTTTGGGGTTAAAGGCACGCTCGCAAGACGCGTAAAAGTTATTACAGTCTAGTAGTCCAATCATTTACGTCGGCTTCTAAATGAATGAATGTTATGGATGACTACCCCCCATATACAGGTTTCCTTATCTTTAATTTCAATTGATGGATATTCGGGATTACCTGATTGAAGATAAGGTACATTGTTTTTAAATGCCAGACATTTACACGTCAGTTCTCCATCCAATGCAACAATGACAATATCCCCTGATATAGGGGTAAGAGAACGATCAACGATTAGCAAGTCACGGTCAAATATTCCGTAATCAATCATTGAATCACCCGATACACGAATATAGTAAGTAGAAGATGGATGTGTAATTAAATGTTCTGTTAGGTCTAACGGTTTTTCTAAATAATCTGTTGCTGGAGAAGGGAACCCAGCACGAACATAAACCTCAATACAAGGTAAATACCGTCTTTGATCATGATCATAATGAACAGGACTGATCTGGGTTACAATTGTTTTAGCCACCGCTAATCTCCACATTATAGATAGAGTTAATAAGTGGGAACGGTATCGAACAAAAACAATATATTGGTATAAGAAAGATGGATCATATTAGAGAAATTTTACGATTATTTGTCAGATAGATTAATATCTTTTTTATTTAAGATATTCGAAGCGACCTAAAGCAGGTCGCTTTTTTTGTGTTTATTTCCCAAAAAATAAATCGGTTTCGTTCAAACAACGCCATAATTCCATTTAATTACGACTAAATGACTCAATTCGTAATTTATACAAAGTATATTTCTCATTTAAATAAAGGTTTCAAAATGACTAAAGACAATCAAACCTCGCAAGTTGTAGCAAGCTCCAGAAGATCATGTTTTCCCAGAGCTAAAAAATTTGAGTTACAAAGATATGTATGACTTAGTAGGGAGGTTCATTGAAAAGGCTATTCCAATTAAAGGGGCCGAATTAACAATCATTAAAGGGATAAATAACCGAGTTTCGTCACCTAAGTCTCCTTACGTTATTTTACAAGTTGTTGATGAAAACCAGATTTCAACAACAGAAACAAGATATACAGATAAACATAAAATCCTATGGGCACGATCAGAAGTTACGATAGAAATGAGATTCGTAGGGGCAAAGAACATTGCAGCCTTACAGATGGCTAAGGCTTTTACCATTAGGTTTAATGACGCTTGGGCAAGTGAGCAATTTGAGAAATATAGCGATATTTTCTTTCCACTTTATAGTGATGATGTGAAAATCGAGAGAGTATCGATTAATGCCGAAGATCAGTATGAAGATACTTGCTCTGTTGCTGTTTATTTTGAATATCATCCAGAATTCGGTATTTGTGAAGAGAGTGCCAAAGAAGTTGTTATGAGCGTACTGAACGCTGATTAAACCAAATCTACCGTTACTTAAACAATTAATTTTGAAAGAATTAGATTATGGAAGCTTGGCAACGTGGCGAAAGAAATAAGTTCTCAGGAGTTCCAGAGCAAAAAAACTCTACAACTAAATTACAGTCATGGCAAAGAGAAGCAGGTAAATTTTCCGCTGAAGGTTATTGGTCAAAGGAAAATACAGATTTAAAAGATTATGATGAAGAAGTAAAAATAAACACTACAGATGTTTTTCGAAAAGGTTTAGTAAACGGAAAATATAGTGACTCAGAAGCTAGAACGCAGTGGACAGCACATTATCGTATGATTATTCCTTTGAAAACTAAAGGAAAAGTATTGATTAAAATGACATTTGAAATGTCTAAGATTGGGGATGGTGTTACAGATCAAGATATCGAAAAAACAAAGCAGTTTATTTTAAATATTAACAAAATATGGAACGGAAATTTCACTTTACAGGTAACCGATACCCGTAATATGTCTTGTAATCCGATTAGATTGCCTATCGAATTTGATATTCAATTTGCTTATAAAGGGGAAAAAATTATAAATGGAGAAAGACATCCACATAAAATAGAATTGTATAAGCAAATTCCTATTATACATGGAACAAAGCTTAGGCCCCGTCTAGAAAAGGGGAAAACCTTTTTACTCGAAACAGATCCTAGTGTTTTTAGTCGCGCATATACTTATGCTCATGAATTCGGTCATGCTCTTGGATTACCTGACGAATATGGTTACGATCCAATTACAGATTCATATGTTCAATATCACAAGTCTGATGGTTCTCTTGATAAAACAAAGTATTTAGCTTTTCATGAGGGTAAAAATAGGCTTCAGCAAGATCCACAAGAAAATATAATGAGTGTTTTTGATAGTTGTAAGATAACAGAAAGACAAGGATGGGTTTTGGGAATTGCTGCTAAAAAAGTTCTTGATGATAGTCGTTATCGATGTGAGTTCTTTTTAACGGAAGTAATGATACGTGCAATATTCGTTTGAAAAATTATGGCAATTAATAATCCAATTTTCTGTTGTAATTTTTTTAGTTATTGGTCCAAGTTCAGCTCAGGGTATTAAGGGAGATGATAATATTCTTAATTTATTAATTGATTGTCCTAATAATTCACGATGTATTTATTCAGGTCAAAAATTATTTCCTATTAATATTATTATAAAAAATAATTCTGATCAGAATTTAGAAATACCTTTAGAAGCAATAAAATATTTTTTAACTAATGATTATTTAAAAGATACTCGAACTGGAAAAATCGTTGGTGATTTTGTCCCCCCTGGTGTTCCTATGCCGGAATTACTTAAAGAATTAACTTTGCTTCCTGCTCATGGATCTAAGATTATTGAAGCTAGTTATTCTAAAAAAAATATAAAAAAAGCTTTTAAAGAGGCTCATTTTAATCAAATAATTTATTATGTAAGTACAGTAGTATATGCTCATTTACAAGGCTCAAAAGAGCCAATTGGGTTTTATAAAGATGGTAAATTTGAACCAAAGCCATTTGTATTAGAGGCTGAAAAAGTAATAACAAAAAAGTAAAGTTTGATTTAACTTTATTACTATATCGTGGCAAATAATTTTATTTTTGGTAGAAAGTTTACTCGTATATTTAGAACAGAATTCTAGTTTTCTGCACAGAATGCTGGTTTCAATTAAATTGGTTAATGTGCCTGTTTATATGTTTAAGCTATTTGTATAAAACCCTTTAAATCATAGTGATCAAGAAAAATGTTATAATATCATTGATTTCAGATCATTCTGAAATCAATGATGTATTTCCCCAATACTAAGGGATATATTTTTCCAGAAGTGGTCAAAACCATCACCACTAAAACAACGTCTTAACATCATCATCAAAAATCAAAAAGGGAGAAAATCATGAGTAAAGTCACAGATGGAATCTACATTCCACACCTAAAACAAGAGATCGTAACCCCCCGCATTGAATTATATAGGTTTTGGTGGCACACGCGCTATTAACCAAGTCACAGGAACCTTTCTTGCCGAAGGATATGCAGGGGGCAGCACTTATCTTAAACAGTTAGGCAAGGGGCCTGCATTGGGCGCTATGCAGATGGAGCCTTTTACTTATAACGATATATGGATGAATTTTTCAAGTGGCCCAAGACGTGCCGCTAATCTAGCAACGGCACTAAATCACCTTGCAGGTGATTGAATTACGGATAACAGAGCCACCCCAAAGCCAGAAGTCATGACAGGCAATTGATGCTTGAAATTTACACCAAACTATATTTTAATTCATTGATTTTATTTGTTTTATGGTGCCCAAAAGAAGATTTGAACTTCCACGACCTTGCGGTCACAGGTACCTGAAACCTGCGCGTCTACCAATTCCGCCATTTGGGCAACGTAACTTGTACTTATAAGTCATCTCTAATGAGTTTTAAAAAATTGGTCAATAAGTTTTTTATAGAAATTAATGCGAACCAATAAGATAACAAGATTTACATTATAAAATAACAAACAATGCCAATCCCGACAAAAAAAGTTGGTTGCGTTATACTGATATTTACATTGAGAGATACAGAGTTTTTACTTGATTTATAAAATTATTGGTAAAAACCATTAAAAAGTTATAAATATGTAAAGTAACAATGATTGCTTGATATAGTGTTAAGGAGTGCCTAGGTGAGCGATATACGTAAAGTAGCTACGATTATTGGTGATAACGGATTTGTTGAAAATTATATTGTTGAACGTTTAGTTAAGGCTGGATATGTTGTCCGTGTGGCGGTTCCTCAACCTGCGCTTGTAAACAATATTCGACCCTTTGGAAATGTGGGACAAATTACACCGCTTTATTGTTCAGTTGAACAAGAAAATACGATTATTCGGGCAGTCGAAGGGGCAACGGTTGTCATAAACTGTGCCGAAGCAAGTTTTGGTCAAAATAAAACAAAGCTAGATCGCAAAAATGTCAAGGCTGCACAAATTATAGCACAGCTTTGTGCAACAGCTGGTGTTGAAACCTTAATTCATCGTTCTGCATTGGGTGCAGATATGAATAGCAGTTCTCCATACTTGGTCAGTAAAAAGCAAGGAGAGGAAGTTGTGCTAAAAGCCTTTCCTGCTGCTACGATTTTACGCCCTAGCGTCGTCTTTGGGCCTGAGGATCAGTTTTTAAACAAACTAAGTCTAATGGCGGGTTATTTTCCTGTTTTTCCAGTGTATAAAGTGAATACACGACTGCAACCTGTATATGTTGGGGATGTCGCGGATGCAGTTATGCAAGTGATTAAAAATCAGGATTGTAGAGGAAAGGTTTACGATTTAGCAGGCCCTCAAACATTTACCAATCGGGAATTGGTTAACTATTTATTACGTTATTTGCATCGTAATAATGACGCTAGTGGGCTTTCCCCAATCCTTATTCGTTTAATGGCGTTTGGATTGCAATTTATGCCTGGTTCGCTAATGACGCCAGAGTTGCTAAATATGATGGAATACGATTCTGTTTTGGATGGAAAACAAAATGGTTTGACAGAGCTAGGGATCGTTCCAATTTCTATCGAGACGATGGCACCTGTGTTTTTATATTGTTATCGTTCCTCTGAGGATTTGACAGAGTTGAAAGCATTGCAGCAATATATTAAGTAATATTTCTAGCAAAATGGTTGAAAATTTAAATTATTTTTATAATAGGTCAGTAGTACTGTCTTTTCTTTAAGGGCAGAATAACATAAACATTAGGCTGATTGATCCTGTAATCGTAAAAGCGATGGTAATATTATGTCTAATGTAATGTTGAAATTTATTTCTCTTGACCAACATCAACCTGATAAACGTCCAGCCGAAGAGCGTAGCCAAGATTTCTTGGAAACTTATCGTCGTTTTTCAGACGAGCAAGCAAAAACACAAGCCAGCCGTTGTTCACAATGCGGTGTGCCTTTTTGTTCTACAAAATGTCCGTTATCAAATTATATCCCAGATTGGTTAAAATTAACGGCAGAAAATCGTTTGGATGAAGCTTATGCGCTTTCTTCTGAAACAAATAGTTTTCCAGAAATTTGTGGTCGTATTTGTCCTCAGGATCGCTTATGTGAAGGCAGCTGCGTGATTGAACCAGGCTTTAAAAGTGTGACAATTGGTGCAGTTGAAGCTTATATTACCGATCATGCATTTGAACAAGGATTGGTAAAACCTGTTGTCCCGGTAAAGGAATTATTACCATCAGTTGGGATTGTAGGGGCTGGACCATGTGGAATGGCAGCTGCAGTTGTGCTGCGACAAAAAGGATATCAGGTTCACATTTATGATCGCTATGACAGGGCAGGTGGTTTATTAACTTATGGTATTCCAACCTTTAAATTAGAGAAATCAATCGTTACAAGACGTCAAAAATGGCTTGAAGAATCAGGGGTTGTTTTTCATTTCAACACAAACATTTCGGACAAAAGTGGTGAAGGTACAATTGCTTTTTCTGACTTGCGTCAAAGGCATGATGCGGTTTTTATTGCGACAGGTGTTTATCAAAGAAAAGAAGTTAAATTACTGGGAACCCAATTAAACGGTGTTGTACAAGCCTTGGATTACCTGATGAATTCCCAACAAGAAAGTGGTCCATCAGCCTCTATGAATGCCAAAGGTAAAAATGTCGTTGTTGTTGGTGGTGGCGATACAGCAATGGATTGTTTACGCACGGCCATACGTCAGGGCGCCAAATCCGTTAAATGTTTATATCGTCGCGATAAGGCAAATATGCCGGGATCAATGCGTGAAGTTAAAAATGCTGAGGAAGAGGGCGTAGAATTTATTTGGCAAGCTGCTCCTGAGGCTTTTATCGGGGCTGAACATGTTGAGGCCATCAGGGCATTAAGAACTGAATTAGGTTTACCCGATGCAGGCGGCCGTCAAAGTGTCAAAATCATTGATAATAGCCAATTTACCTTGCCGGCGGATATGGTGATTAAGGCTTTGGGATTTGATCCTGAACCATTGTCTGAATTGTGGGGGGACCCAACATTGCAGACCTCAAGATCTGGTGCAATATCTGTTGATAGGAAGAATTTTATGACGTCTATAGAGGGCGTTTTTGCAGGGGGCGATATTGTTCGGGGTGCAAGCTTGGTTGTGTGGGCAGTACGTGACGGTCAAGATGCTGCGTTGCAAATTGCACAATGGTTAAGCAAAAAATAAAATAAATTCTAGACTGATTATTGAAAAGATCAAGTTATTATTTGGATAAGTCAAAATCCTAATCATCTATAGGCGGATAAAAAGATGACCGATATGAATTATGTTGAAGATAGAAAAAGAAACGAACAACTCTTAAAAGATGTTTATTCCCAAGAACAAGAACACGATGCATGTGGTGTGGGATTTGTAGTCGCCCTAGATGGTAAAAAGCGTCGTGATGTTGTTGAAGCGGGTCTTACGGCTTTAAAAGCTTTGTGGCACAGAGGAGCCGTTGATGCAGACGGCAAAACTGGCGATGGTGCTGGTATTCACGTTGAAATTTCCCAAGAGTTTTTTTTAAAATCTATTCGCAGCGGTCATCATCATATCAAAGAAGGCAGTTTGGCGGTTGGAATGGTCTTTTTGCCAAAGAATGATCTGTCCAGCCAAGAACGCTGTCGTCAAATTATTGAAACAGAAATTATTGCTTTTGGATACTCAATTTATGGTTGGCGTCAGGTTCCCATTAATACCGATTGTATTGGGGAAAAAGCAAATGCAACCCGCCCAGAAATCGAGCAAATTTTAATCAGTAATACAAAGGATCATTCTGAAGAGGAATTCGAACGTAATTTGTATATTATCCGTCGCAAGATCGAAAAAAGGGCGATGGAAAGTCATGTTGATTTGTATATTTGTTCGATGTCTTGTCGTTCCGTTATTTATAAAGGAATGTTCTTAGCTGAAAATGTTGCTGACTTTTATCCAGATTTATTGGATGAACGCTTTGTCAGTCGTTTTGCGATTTATCATCAACGATATTCGACCAATACATTCCCAACATGGAAATTAGCACAACCATTTAGAAAAATTGCACATAATGGTGAAATTAATACGTTGTCGGGCAATATTAATTGGATGAAAAGTCACGAAACACGTCTTTCTCATCCTGATCTTGATGCGTATATGTCTGATTTAAAACCTGTTATTCAGTTTAATGGTTCTGATACTGCAGCTTTGGATAACGTGTTTGAATTATTAACGTTTGGTGGTCGTGATGCCCCAACTGTTAAGGCGTTGATGATACCCCCAGCTTTGGGCATGCAACATGATTTAACCCAAGAGGTTCAAGATATGTATGGCTATTCCAACGCCGTGATGGAACCATGGGATGGCCCTGCGGCATTGTGTGGCACAGATGGTCATTGGGTTATTGCTGGACTAGATCGTAATGGGCTGCGTCCTTTACGTTATACAATCACGACAAATAATTTGATGATTTTGGGTTCTGAGACAGGAATGGTTCGCGTTCCAGAACAAGATATTCTTGAAAAAGGGCGGTTGGGACCTGGCCAAACCATCGGGTTTAATATGCAGACCTGTAAGCTATACAAACCCGATGACATTACTCAATTACTGGTAAAACGTCATGATTACAGTCAATGGGTTCAAAATACTCAGCAAATTACATCGATTGTACGCGACCAAGAAAATGAGACTATTTTATTTACTGGGGATGAACTGCGTCAAAGACAGTTAACCGTTGGTATGACACTTGAAGATTTAGAAATGATTCTTCAACCAATGGTGGAAACATCCGCCGAGGCAATTGGCTCAATGGGTGATGATACCCCCTTGGCGGTCTTAAGTGAACGATATCGTGGACTTTCCCATTATTTCCGTCAACGTTTCAGCCAGGTCACCAACCCACCTATTGACAGCTTGCGCGAAACGCAGGTGATGACTTTAAACACGCGTTTGGGAAATTTGGGGAATATATTAGATCAATCATCTGAACAATGTCAGATGTTGAAATTGTCAAGCCCCGTATTAACCAACAGTGAATTCAGTGCTTTACAAGAATTCTGTGGAAAAACCGGTGTAACTATTGATTGTAATTTTGAAGTTACTAATGGTGAGCAGGGGTTGCGTCAAGCACTATCAAGAATTTGCTCTGAAGCAGAAGAAGCTGTAAGAGCGGGATGTACTCATGTTTTTTTGACAGATGAAAAACAAAGTAAAACGCTAGCACATATTCCGATGATTTTGGCAACAACTGCTGTACATACACATTTGGTTCGCCAATCCTTAAGAACATTTACGTCTTTAAATGTGCGTTCTGCTGATTCATTAGATGTGCATTCTATTGCTGTTTTAATTGGGGTTGGGGCAACCACTGTTAATGCTTATCTGGCACAGGATTGTATTGCTGATCGTCAAAAACGAGGATTATTTGGTGATATTTCCCTGCGTGAAGCAATGCAACGATATCGTAAAGCCGTTGACAAAGGGTTGTTGAAAATCATGGCAAAAATGGGCATTTCCGTTGTTGCCTCTTATCGTGGTGGATATAATTTCGAGGCTATAGGGCTTTCTAGGGCATTGGTTGCTGAATTCTTTCCAGGCATGTCTTCACGTATTTCTGGAATTGGTTTGTCGGGTATCGCACATAATGTTAGTACATTCCATGAAAAGGCATGGGACCCTAACGTTAAGGTATTGCCGATTGGTGGATTATATAAGTGGCGCAAACAAGGTGAAAATCATGCGTTAAATGGTGATGTCATTAAATTGATCCAGCAAGCAGTTGAAAAAGACAGTTGGCCTTTATATCAACAATATCTGAAAGCAATCAGAGAACAGCCTCCAATGGCATTGCGTGACTTATTGGATTTTCAATCTTCCAATAAACCTATTCCTGTTGAATCCGTTGAAAATATTACCCAGCTTAGAAAGCGTTTGATTTCCCCTGGGATCTCATTAGGGGCATTAAGTCCAGAAGCTCATGAAACTTTGGCAATTGCTATGAATCGTATTGGTGCACGTTCAGATTCTGGCGAAGGTGGGGAAGATGCTAGTCGTTATACCCCACGTCCTAATGGGGATAACGCCTCATCTGCAATCAAGCAAATCGCATCTGGTCGTTTTGGCGTAACAGCAGAATATTTGAATAATTGTCGTGAAATCGAGATCAAAGTTGCCCAAGGTGCAAAGCCAGGGGAAGGGGGACAATTACCAGGGTTTAAGGTGACGGAATTAATTGGCAAATTACGTCATGCTGTACCTGGGGTTACACTGATTTCTCCACCGCCACATCATGATATTTATTCGATCGAAGATTTAGCACAGTTAATTTATGATCTAAAACAAATCAACCCAGAGGCAACGGTTGCTGTAAAATTGGTTGCTTCTTCTGGTATTGGTACAATTGCTGCAGGTGTTGCTAAGGCAAAAGCGGATACGATTTTAATTTCAGGTCATAATGGTGGTACGGGTGCTTCTGCTCAAACATCCATAAAATATGGCGGCATTCCATGGGAAATGGGATTAGCAGAGGCCCATCAGGTTTTGATGTTAAATCGTCTACGTCATCGGATCACACTGCGCGTTGATGGTGGCATTAAAACAGGTAGAGATGTTGTTATTGCCGCAATGTTGGGTGCCGAGGAATTTGGAATTGGGACGTTAAGTTTGATTGCCATGGGATGTATTATGGTGCGTCAGTGTCATTCAAATACATGTCCAGTTGGTGTTTGCACCCAAGATGAAAATCTACGCAAGAAATTTGTTCAAGATGGCGCAGATCGCGTTATTAACTTATTTTCATTTATTGCAGAAGATGTTAGAAATATACTTGCGTCTTTAGGTTTTTCATCCTTAAATGAAATTATTGGCCGTACGGATTTGTTAAAACAAGTTTTACGTGGTGCTTCTTATTTGGATGATTTGGATTTGAATTCGTTATTGGCACGAGTTGATGCTGGTCCTTATGCGGGTTATTGCACACGTGAAGGCCGTAATGAAGTGCCAGAAACGCTAGATGCACAAATGATCATAGATGCTCAACCTTTATTCGAGCACGGTGAAAAAATGCAGTTGCGGTATAATGTTCAAAACACATACCGTGCTATTGGAACCAAAATCTCGTCAATGATTACACGACGTTTTGGTATGAAAGGTCTTGCAGCTGATCATTTAACGGTACGTCTCAGTGGTTCAGCGGGGCAATCTTTGGGAGCGTTTGCAGTCCAAGGATTAAAATTAGAAGTTTTTGGGGATGCGAACGATTATGTTGGTAAAGGTCTGTCAGGTGCGACCATTGTTGTGCGCCCTGTTCCTGAAACTCGTTTAGTTTCTTATCAAAACGTCATTATCGGTAACACAGTTTTATATGGCGCAACGGCTGGGCATTTATATGCTGCTGGGGTTGCTGGTGAGCGTTTTGCAGTTCGTAATTCTGGTGCCACAGCGGTTGTAGAAGGGTGTGGTGCCAATGGATGTGAATATATGACGGGCGGGCTGGTTATTATTTTGGGTGAAATTGGTGCTAATTTTGGCGCAGGTTTTACGGGTGGTATGGCCTTCGTTTACGATCCTCACAATCAGTTTGAAAGTCGTGTTAATTCAGACACTTTATTATGGCAACGTGTTTCGCATTCTAAGTGGGAAGAGCAATTGCGTCACCAAGTGGAATTGCATGTCAAAGAAACTGATAGTCGTTATGCGACATCTTTGTTGCATGAATGGCAAAATACTATCAAACATTTCTGGCACGTAGTACCTAAAGAGTATGCTAAGGTTATTGGGTTTAAATTTGAATCTGATGAAATTAGACAAAGTGCCTAGTTATATCGAATTACACATTTGATCTAAGCTTGATATCTATTGACTATATAAATTTAGTAATATGAGGGACACGTAATATAATCCCTCATATTTTGTTTCAATTCTAAAAAATTAGATCTTACAAGCAGAAAATCGATGTCGATTGCAATTTAATTGCTGTTTGTAACGGTATTTAGAACAAATCTCATAGCAATTTTTCGTTCTTATTCTGTTCATAATATGATAGTGTTTAGAAAACGCAAATTTCGATTATGGAGATAAGATCCGAAGGTAAGGCATATTTAATATCATTTTGGTATTGATGATGTGATTGATTGATGTCTCTGTTTAGCTGAATTTTGCAGACAACAAACCCTATATTTCGTCATTTTAAACGGAGAGAGAGACCAATATGCCAGTTACAGGTCTGGCTACTGTTTTATTAGCAACGGCCATTCTTTTAGTTATCGTCAGTGCAGTTCAGCCTTTGGCCAAGCGTCTTGAGTTATCAGAGACTGTTTTGTTGGCTATTGTTGGTATAATTATGGGTGGTGCTGCCGATATTATTTTACATAGCTCACATATCCATATGTTTGATACTGCTGCAGAAATCTTATTGGATTTTCCAATAAATAGTGAGGGGTTTCTGTTGATTTTTTTGCCAATTTTAGTATTCCAAGCTGGCCTTGCTATTGATGTTCGCAGGCTGTCTCATGAAATAGGGACGGTATTATTGCTGGCTATCGTTGCAGTTGTGGTCTCTACAGCGACAATTGGGCTTGCCTTATATCCATTCTCTGGCATGCCTTTTATTGTTTGTTTATTGATTGGTTCAATTGTTGCAACGACAGACCCTTCTGCTGTTGCTGGAATTTTCCGTGAAATCGGGGCTGCTACACGGTTAACGCGTTTGGTTGAAGGTGAATCGTTATTAAACGATGCCGCCGCTATTTCCATTTTTTCAACTTTGATTGCTGCAATTATTGCTCATAAAGAAGTACATTTGATTAGCTCAGCCATCAGTATTTTGGTTTCTTTTATTGGGGCTGTGATTGCTGGTTTCATCTTTGCACGACTTTCATTGTGGATGATTGTTGCATTGGGGGCTACTTCTGGTCGGGCTGCTGAAATTACACTAACGGTTGCATTACCTTATATTTCTTATATTGTTTGTGATGAATTAATTGGGTTTTCGGGTGTGGTGGCAGCTGCGGCCGCAGGTTTGACATTATCTGCGTACGGTCCCTCGACGTTTCGTCCTCAAACTTGGCGTTTTTTAAACGAGGTTTGGCAACAGATTGTTTTCTGGGCTGGATCATTATTATTTGTTCTGGCCTCAATGTTAGTGCCTCGTTTATTAATTGGCATGACAAAATGGGATTGCGTTCTGATTTTGATTGCAACGATTGCTGGTCTGGTTGCCAGAGGGGTTGTCGTATTTGGAATGTTGCCTATTTTGGCAGCAACAAAGTTATCTCCTCCTGTTCCTACACCTTTTAAAGCCACAATGGTCTGGGGGGGATTACGGGGGGCTATTACCCTTGCCCTTGCATTAGCTGTTACAGAAAATGAATTGGTATCGACCCCCATTTCTCATTTTGTAGGTATTGTTGCAACGGGGTTTGTATTAATAACTTTGCTGGTTAACGGCACAACATTACGCGCGGTCGTTGTCTATTTCCGCTTGAATGAATTAACCCCAATTGATCAGGCTGTTCGTCATCAAATATTAGGTATTGGTCTGGGTAAAATTAAGGATAAAACTAGACGTGTTGCTAATGAATTTGGATTTTCAAACCAAATTACTGGTTATGTCATTGAAGAGTTGGATCGAAGGATTGAAGAAGAACAAGAAGCAAATACCTTTGATACAGCACTTGGGGATCGACAACGTATTGTTTTGGCTTTGATTACAATTGCAGCACAGGAACGTTCTATATTACTGGATCTGTTTAGAATGCAGGGGTTGCCGAGGCGTGTTATGGAAACCTTGGTTAGGTCTGCCGAAGCAACCATTGATGGTGCTTGGCAAGAAGGGCGTTATGGATATGTAAAAGCGATGCATAAGCGTTTACATCCCCCTGTGCGATTTCGAGTAGCGCAATATATTCATCGTAAGCTTCATATTGATCGACCTTTGATGTATTGTATGATGGAACGTTTCGAGATTTTATTGGTATCTCGGTTTGTTTCAATTTCATTGACACGTTTTATGAAGCGGCGGATTGAGCCAACTTTGGGAACGCGTGTTGCAGAGATTGTTTCAGAGGTGTTAGATCGTCAGAACCGTATGTTAGATGACGCATTAGAAACGATGAGAATGCATTATCAAGGATATATCGAAGCATTAGAAGCACGGTTTTTAAAGCTTGTTGCTCTACGTTTGGAAAGTGAAGAATATGATAGTTTGTTGGCAGAATCATTAATTAGTGATGAGTTACATCAAGAACTAGAAAAAACAACTGAAAAACGATTTGAACGTCATAATCGACGTCTGAAGTTCAATTTAAAAAGTGGAATTGAAGGGCGCGTTCGGGATTTGCCCTGTTTAAGGGGCGTTCCTCAGGCTGTTTTGTACGATTTAAGCATGTCCATGTCGATTTATTTTGTTTTCCCAGGAGAGAAAATTTACAATCGTGGGCAAAAGGTGCGCAGCGTGTTTTTTATTAGTAGCGGTCTGTTTGAAACTCATATTGAAGACAAAACCTTATTATACGGCGCTGGTGACGTTTTAGGTGCTAGTGAGATGCTTGCTAAAAAAAGGACAGAGGGTGTCTATCGTTCTTTAAGGTTTGGTTATTTGCTGACGATGCGTGCAGATGTATTTAAACGGTTAATAGCGGAATATCCTATTGTGCGTCATAATTTGGTACAGATTGATTATGCGCGTAATCGTCCAGAAGATTGTAATGAAACACATATACCTTTGTTGGGGTATACGCCACCTGTTTTAGAAGATAAAACTGAAGCAGTAAAGCCAAGGAATGTAGAACAGTCTGACGTTAAATCAACATCCAATGAAAAAACTCCTGATGATTCTAAGTCTGCTGTTGAAAATCATAAAAGGACAGAGGGTAAAGATCATAATCAACCTGTAAAGGAGGAAGACGCAAAGCAACCCCCCTCTGAAGTAAAATCTAAAGATCTGGATCCCTTCCAATAGGTAAAAGATAAAAAGCAGTCATAAAAGTGAAGGAGAAGGGTAATCTTTCTCCTTCACTTTTTAAGATTGAACGTAACATTAAATGAAAATGCGGCGTAATATGGTTATATTAACAATTAATAATAAAACAGTTGAACTTGATATATCAGAAGATATGCCACTGTTGTGGGTTTTACGTGATCTGATGGGGTTGACAGGTGCCAAATATGGTTGTGGTATTGGTCAGTGCGGTGCGTGTACAGTGCATGTTGACGGTAAACCTGTAAAATCGTGTTCATTGCCAGTCGGTGAGATTGGTAAAAGTAGTGTTATAACGATTGAAGGATTGGGTAATGATCCTGTTGCTCAAAAATTACTAGGGGGATGGGTTGAAAAGCAACCGACCCAGTGTGGGTATTGTCAGCCTGGGCAAATAATGACAGCGCTTGCATTACTTCATGAACATGAGAGACCTACTAAAGAAGAGATTAATAGAGCTCTATCCAATCACATTTGTCGATGTGGGACTTATCAACGGGTCAGAAATGCAATTAAAGTAGCGATTGGGAGCACAGATGATGAATAAATTATCAAGACGTGCTTTTTTGACAAAAACTGGTGCATTGGCATTAGGGGTTTCTTTACCTTTATTTTCAACAAAAGCCCAACAAACAGATGTCTCATCAGAACATATTGATAATAAGGTTTCTGACAAGCCTTACCATAATGCCTATATTGAAATTAGTGCCGATAATAAAGTTGACTTTATTATACCTGATATTGAATTTGGACAAGGAATATATACGGCTGTTGCAATGCTGCTGGCAGAAGAGCTGGAGGTTGAGTTAGCACAAGTTCGTGTAAGGCCAGCTTTACCAAATAAAATTTATGTATTACCAGGAGAAATTACCGAAATAACGTGGGGCTCAGGTTCAACAGCCAAGGATTGGTTACCCTTACAACATGCAGCGGCAACATTGCGTGAATTGTTGATTCAAGCTGCGGCACAATCATGGTCTGTTTCTGCGGATCAATGCCGTGCAGAATCAGGCAAGATTTATGGGCCAGAAGACCAATCTGTTGTATATGGTTCTGTATTACAACAAGCTGTTTTACTTGCCGTTCCAGAGCACGTGGAATTAAAGAAAAAAGAAAATTATAAGCTGATTGGTAAATCTCAGCCACGGGTTGATACACCGGAAAAAATTCATGGCACAGCAATTTATGGATTGGATGTTTCTGTTGGTAATTCTGATATTCCAAACATGAAAGTGGGCCTAATTGTGGCTTGCCCTGTTGTTGGTGGAAAAATTGCTCAGATTAATGATCAGCAAGCACGATCTATAAAAGGCGTTCACGATATTTTAAAGCTGGATGATGCCTTATGTGTTGTGGCTGATCATTTTTGGGCAGCATCTAAAGGCGTTGAACAGTTACAAATCGTTTGGGATTTTGGTAAAAACGTAAATGTGACAACGGAAAGTATTTATCAAGATTTACATAATGCTGCTCAACATCAGGCAATCGTAGGTTACACAAATAGTGCTGAAAAGATTGAAACGGCATTGGGTCGCGCAACCCAACGTCACAAATGGGCTTATCAACAGCCAATGTTGGCCCATGCAGCGTTAGAGCCATTGAACTGTACTGTATATATTCATGACGAACGTTGTGAAATATGGTCATGTTCACAGACTCCTTTGTGGGTTCAAGAACAGGTTGCATCAACGCTTGATTTAAAGCAAGATTATATTACTTTTCATAATTTGTTTGTAGGTGGCAGCTTTGGTCGAAGACTGAATCATCATTACATAATACAGGCGGTTCAGTTTGCGAAACAAGTGGCTTATCCTTTGAAATGTATCTGGTCTAGGGAAGAAGATTTTGCACAGGATTGCGTTCGCCCCCCTTATTTAGATCAAGTTGAAATTGGCGTTGATGGTTTTGGACAGCTAACTGCATTAAAACATCATATTATTGGGCCATCAGTCACTGAATATTGGGATAAGGACTTATTAACTAAAGAGGGAATGGATCCCGACTTGTTGTTAGGTTTGGATACAATGCCGTATCAAATCCCGCATTATCAACTTAATTACACAAATTGTCCCTTGTCTGCAATACGACCTGGGTGGTGGCAGGGAAACGGCGCCACACGGAACATCTTTGTGTTGGAATCATTAATTAATTCGTTAGCATCCAAAGCACAAAAAGATCCAATCGAATACCGTAAATCATTAAAACTAGATACGCGTGCTCTTGCTGTCATCGATATGGTCGAACAACATTCACAGTGGGATAAAGAATTGCCTCGTGGGGTTGGGCGGGGTTTTGCTATGGCACATGTTTTCGATAGTTATATTGCGATGATAGTTGAGGCCGAGGTTACAGCAATGTCGATTGTGCGTTTACACCGCGTTATTGTTGCTGTTGATTGTGGGTTTGCTGTCAATCCTGATCAAATTGCAGCACAAATTGAAAGTGGTGCAGTAATAGGGTTGGGGGCTGCCTTATATGATGAAATACAGATTAAAAACGGTCAAATTATGCAGCATAATTACAATCAATATCGCGTTTTACGTATGAATGAATGCCCACAAATCGAAGTTCACATTATTAATAGTGATGCCCCACCATCAGGCGTTGGTGAATTAGGAACCGTTGTTGCCGCCCCTGCGTTATCACATGCAATAGGGTCGGTAATTGAAAAGAGACTATCGTCTTTACCGTTAAATCATTATTTGACGTAATATTTGGATCAGTGTGATTTAAATGAAAAATTTTTTATATGTTATAATGAAAAAAACACTTGTAAAAATAGGGATAGTTGGCACAATTTTATTCCCTTTGCAGCAAGTTTATGCAGCCACAGGGCAAATTGATCAAAAACCATCTGATCAAAAACCATCTGATCAAAAACCATCTGATCAAAAACCATCTGATCAAAAACCATCTGATCAAAAACCATCTGATCAAAAACCATCTGATCAAAAACCATCTGATCAAAAACCATCTGATCAAAAACCATCTGATCAAAAACCATCTGATCAAAAACCATCTGATCAAAAACCATCTGATCAAAAACCATCTGATCAAAAACCATCTGATCAAAAACAAACTCAAATCCAAAAAGGGGCATATTTATTTCATATTTCTGGTTGTGAAACCTGCCATACTGCGCAGGGTGGGCAACGTCTGGCTGGTGGGAAACCTTTTTATATTAAAAATCAAGGTACGGTTTACTCTTCGAATATTACCCCAGATATTAAAACAGGAATTGCAAAATATACAGACGATGAATTCGTTAGTGCTTTACAACAAGGAGTAGGACATAAGGGAAGGCATTTATATCCTGTAATGCCTTATCCAGCATATACATTGATGAGTAGGGATCAGATTTTAGCTATTAAATCTTATTTAGATCAACAACCTGCAGTCAACAATAAAGTACCTAATAAAGACATGGCTTTTCCTTATAATATACGGGGTGCTATAAGGTTTTGGAATTGGAAAAACAATCCTAATCACCGTTTTCAACCAGATCCTAACAAAACTAAACAGTGGAATAGGGGAAAATTTTTAGTAGAGGGGCCTGGTCATTGTTTTTATTGTCATTCGCCTTTGGACTGGTCCAATGGCCGATCAAAGGGTAGTGATTATTCAGGAAATAAAGTTCAAGGTTGGGTGGCTTATAATATATCTTCTGATGGTGATACTGGCATCGGATCGTGGAGTGATAAAGATTTACAACAATATTTATCCAAAGGATATGCACCAGGACACGGGGCTGCAGTGGGGCCAATGGCAAATATAATTAATGCCAGTCTTTCGCATCTTGATCAGCAAGATATCCATGCCATCGTTATTTACTTACGCTCTCTATCTGCAAAAGAGCGAGGTGAAGGTGCTGCGGCAGTTTCCCCTGACGAACTTGAGAACGTGGAACCCAGTCGCAGTCATGGCAGCCATTTATTTGCGGCCCTTTGCGCATCGTGTCATTTACAAAATGGTTTAGGACGACATGGCGAATATGAAAGTCTATGGGGGGCAAGAACTGCAACGGTTACGAAAGGAACAAATTTAATCAGGGTTATTTTAGAAGGCTCCTCTTTGAAAGATTCCAAATTAGGTAATATATCTATGCCAGGTTTCAAAGATGGTTATAGCGATCAAGATATTGCTGATATTGCAAATTATGTCATCGCACATTTTGGCAATCGCAATGGGCACGTTACCGCCGAGCAGGTCAAAAAAGAACGCCAGCGTTTGAAATAAAAATAGATATTTTAATTCAAAGAAGTGGTGTGTTATTAAATAAAAGGATTATTATTTACGAATAATAATCCTTTTTTATGATCGGAGTAAAATATGACCAAAAAATTACTTATTCTAACAGGATGTATAGGACAATTGTTGTTGATTTCATCTGCTTATGCGATGAGTTGTGATCATCCCATTAATGCTTATGATGCCACTTACTGCGCTGCCTCAAAAATGATTCAATTGGATCAAGAGATTAATCAACAATACGGTAAAACAGTCAAATCCTTGAATGCCACTCAAAGAAAACAGGTAAAGCAGTCCCAAATAAAATGGATCAGAGACCGTGATCAAGAATGCTCTACTAATGGTATGGTGGCGGTTGAATGTGTTAATCAAAAAATGGAAAAACGTATTGGTTTATTAAAATCAATAGAAAGAGAATGTAAAAGTTCTGGTTGCGATGCCTCAAAGTTGACAAAAATAGAGTAATAAATATTTATTCATTAATTATTAATATTTTTTTAATAATATTTAAATAAAACATTCATTAAATAAGTACTAATACTAACTTTCCATTCTCTTATGTTTTTACTATATTTCATCTATAGTATTTTATTGCTTTGTTGTTACATAAGAGAATGTCTATGATAAAAAAACAAAAATTTCCTCGTATTTTAGGTAAGTATTTTAAAAATAGTTATAAGATAAATGAATTAAAATATGTATTTATGGTTTTTCCTTTATTTTGTGGCTCTCATCAAGTTTTAGCTCAAACAACAATATTAAATACTCCTCGATTAAAGGGAATGGATAATTTTAGAGATGTTGCGGGTATTGATACAGCATACAAAACTGAACATAATGGTGTTATGCGTTCTGGCGTTTTTTACCGTTCTAACGTAATTACTCCTGTTGGAGATGACTTGCAAGTCATGCAACAGTTAAATATCGGTAAAGTTATTGATCTTCGAACTGATTCAGAAATTGCTGCGACACCAGATACTATACCGCCTAATAGTACATATAGTCATATTAATATTATTGGTAATCAAAATAGTGTTGTTACGTTAGATATTGGCAATTTAACAGCATCTAATGTTAATATAATGATGGAGCAAACTGAGCGAAGTTTTGTTACAGATTCCCACGCTAGGGAAGGATTTGGTCAAGAGTTTCGTGAATTAGCCAATGCAGATTCAGCATCTGTTTTTCATTGCACAGCGGGAAAAGATAGAACGGGTTGGACGGCTGCGGTCTTGCAAAGTATCGCTGGCGTCAGTTCGCAAGATATTATGGATAACTATCTTGCAACCAATACATATACAGCAGCACGGGTCGATGCAACCGTCGCAAAGCTGCCAGCCTCTATGCAGCCAGCATATCGTGAAATATTGGGGGTCAGATCAAACTGGTTGCAAGCTGGGTTTGATCAAGTTGCCACTAGTTACGGTACGATGGATAATTATTTAAAACAGGGATTGGGATTAGATCAGGCTACGATTTATGTATTGCGTGGAAAAATGGTGCGTTATGCAAGCCTGCCAGGGCAAGAAAATTTTCGTGGGAACGCTGCCCGTGGTGCAGCATTATTGACAGCCTTACAGGATTCTCCATTATCAGGCCGATATACAGCATATAATTACTATCTTCAATCCGCTATTGATCAAGGATCATTAAATGGATTGGAACGGCGCGTTGGTGGGCAAGTTTATGCAGATGCGGCCAGCTATTTACTACGCCAACCGTCTCGAATCAATGATTTATTAATGCCTGTATTAACAGGGCGTGACTTACAAGTTGGTAAGACCTCATTTTGGATGCAAGGTCTTAGCAATTATATGGCTACAGATTCCAGATCTGGTTATAATTCCAGTAATGAATATACAGGGGGTACAGTTCTAGGGTTTACGCATCGTTTTAATCAAAAATTCTCTATTAATGGAGGTTTAGGATATAATTACGGGAACGTTAACAGTGATGGTGGTCGGGTTACCACCAATAGTGGCTTTGTAACACTGGGCGGGAATTATGGGTTTAAAGGGTTGGATAATTCTGGTCCTTGGTTAAGGGCACAAGCCAATATTGGGTATGTTAATTATCAAAGCGAACGTAGTCTTGATAATGGATTTGGATCAGCCAATGGGAACACCAGTGGTGCCTATTACAGTGGACGTGCCTCTGCTGGATGGTTGATTAAATCTGGTAAAGTATCCATTGATCCTTCTGTTGGTATTCAAGTGACTCGTTTGCAGTTAGGACGTATTCGTGAAAAAGGCAGTGAACTAGCATTAAATATGGCACGATTTGATCATACCCAAACCAGCTTGGTTGCTGATGTAAATATGGCATTTGCACCAATGCAGACGGGACAATGGATTTTAACACCAGGGGTGACTGTGGGCTATGAACGGATTTTAAGCAACCCACAAATTACACAATATGGCAGCATGTATAATATTGGTGTTAACCAAGCATCAGTATTTAATAATCCCAATGTTTATAAAGCAGGGCTTAATCTAACTGCGAAGAAAGGGGCTTTGTCTTTCCGTGGTATGGTCGATTACTATGGCGCTGGTTTAAACAGTCATGGTGTGAATGGTATGCTGGGTGCTACTATTAATTTCTAGTTATATATATGAAATACTATCATTAATGATAGTTGATGATAGTATTTCACCTTAGAGATACAGGAAGTTATTTTTTAATATTAATTAATGAATTCGGTGCCAATGACATATTCATAATCTTGATTAGTTTTACCTTTCCCTAAACAAAACTAGGAGAAAACTCATAATAATGAGAATTAGGATGTGGATTTCACAAGATTTAGTCGATATAAAACGGTTGTAAACACATACTGTACTAGCTAAACGTTAAAATTATGAGATTGATAAGCTCCAATTTAACTTAACATAGAATATTATTATTGATCGTTTATTTATTATCTAAAAAATAAATTTCCCAGTATAAAGGGGGGAATTCGATACGAACAAAAAAACTGATAATAGGAATATGTGCGTAAATATATAAGAAATGCAATCATAACAACAGGCTTGTTAGTTATATAATCATAGCCAACAAACCTGTATAAAACCGGAAAATCAATTGAAAATTTTGATAAAATATGCTAATTTAAACACCATAATAATTTTATTATGTTCAAATTATATCAAACGACCTGTTCTGAGGTCGTTTTTTTATGGCTAAATCATACAAAAATGAAAAATATCCAAAGTGTAGGCGCAGGTATTGCGTCTTTTTTTATGTCTTAAATCTAGTTACATAAGGTAAATAAAAATGGCAAATGGTAATCAAACAAATGATGAACAATCAGCAAAAGTAACTGCTAAAGCTACAGAAGACGGAGCGTTTCCTGAGCTAAAAAATCTTAGTTATAAGGAAATGTATAATATTGTTGGAAAGTTTATCCAAAAAGCCATCCCTATTAAGGGGGCGGAATTACAGATTGTCAAAGGGTTTAATAATCGTGTAGCAACGCCAGAGCCTCCTTATGTTGTTTTACAAATTATTGATGAAAATCAAATTTCAACCACAGAAACTCGTTATACCGATAAACATAAAATTCTATGGGCTCGATCAGAAATTACTATGAATATGTCCTTTGTTGTCACGGGGAATATTGCTGCTTTACAGATGGCAAAATCTCTTGTTGTTCGGTTTAATGATGCGTGGGCAAGTGAACAGTTTGCTCAATATAGCGATATATTTTTCCCACTTTACTGCAAAGACGTCAAAATTGAAAAATTTGCTGTCAATGCCGAGGATCAATACGATGACTCGTCCTCTGTCACTGCTTTTTTTGAATATCATCCAGAATTTGGTGTTTGCGAAGGGAGTGCCAAAGAAATAGTGATGAGTGTTTTAAGTGCCGATCCAGAAAATGATGTTTAACCAGTCACTTTTAAAAACCCAGAACAAGGAATATGACAAAGGAACAGTAAATGTCATCAAAGGACGAGCAATTTGGTAAATTTAGCCAAGGAAAAGCATGGAACACGTCATCAGATAACGATTGTTGGAAAGAAAATTTTGAAGGTGAGGTAAAATTTAATTCAAACATAATTTATGAAAAATACGTGCTCGGTCAACAACCCGGTAAAAGAGGGAAAGGTGAAGGCAATCCAATTCATTACTATATGCGCATTATTTGCAATCCTTCAAATAATACCAGCATGTGGGAAACTGGTACCGGGAAGGGGGTAGAAGATCGCTATGTATCCATAGAAATGGTGTTTCATATTCTTAAAGAACAAAATATCACCAATAGCGATGGTTTAAATGTGGATGATGAACTGATAAAATCTTTTGAATTATTTCGTGAGGGTGTCTATAAAGCTTGGAATAATAGATATTCGTTGGTTATAACAGATCACCGAAAGGGTAAAAATTGTAAAAATATTACACTTCCTATTCTTTTTGCCTTAACCGCTACCATAGATAATACCAATACCTATGATATCAGAGGCAGCTTTCAGCCCAACACGCCCGAATATGAAGGTCAAATCGCAAAAGCTCAGCAAAATCAAGAAAGCCCAATTAAATTAATTTACAATTGGAACGAGTCAAAATGGCATTATCTTATAATACACAATAAATTTGAGGGATACAATCCAGATGGATCAGAAAAAAGACCTTTTACAGATGGTATAGCAATGCACGTAGCAAAAATGGATCGTAACTCTTATAATCCAAAAGACTTCCCGCATTTTAATGCCAAAGAAAAACTATATGCTCAACAGCATGGAGTCATACGAAACATACCAAGAGAAATTTTATTTGCTCACGAATTTGGGCATATGCTGGGATTACCTGATGAATATTCAGGCGATGATAGATTTAATAAAACCGTTCAATATTACAAACCCGATGGAACATTAGATTCTCAACAAATAGATGCTCCGCGGGTTAAGCCTGGAGATGTTGAAGGTGCCACAATGATGAGTTCAAATGTTATGAAATTTCCATTACGATTGGGATGGGCATTTGGAATTGGCGCACAAATTTTATTAGATAAAAAAAGTAAAAAAGGAGATTATAGTTGTGATGTTATATTAAGTCACTCTAAGTAATAAGAAGATAAACATGATCAGAAAATTATATTCTATTCTATTGCTGCTCATAACAGCAAATATGGCTATCATTATAAATGCCCAAGCGCAAATGGAAAAATGTTTCTTTTATCCTCCTGTACCGAAGGGAAAAGTATTAGTTGAAACTATTTTTAGTAATATTGCTTCAGGAAAATATGATACCCCTGATGGAGCAAGGTTTCACGGATGGATTACGAATAAATCTGATCTTACTTTATCCCTTCCTATACAATGGATACAAACAAAAGGGGTTATAATCAAATTTGTAAACATTAAAAATCCAACATTACAATCATCAACAATTGGATATCCTCAAACAAACGAAAGTAAAGAACTTATAAGAACACCACCTGACAATACAGCAACTTATATACTTAAAGACCTTGGTGATGCAATCCGACAAGTCACTCAGAACAAACCAGCAGAAATACTGGCTACTGTTACTATGAGATTTCCTATCTATTTCGTTGGCTCCCCCAAACCTATTGGTGTTTATAAAAACGGGATTTATGAGCCAACTTATTATACTTGCATAAAACAATTTCATCTAAAATTCGGTATTAAACGCCCTAAACAAGATTAGAATGGTATTTAGAAATTGATGTGCAAGTTCTATCAAATCAAAAAGTAAAAAAGGAGAGTATAGTTGCGATGTTATATTAAGTCATTGGATTAATTTTAAAAATAGTAGATGATGTGTTTTAATCAAAATTGCATAACAAAAACAAAGTAGGGATATTAAAAAATAATCCACTACGATCTGCGGTTGAAGGTTTAAGTGATGAAGAATTTCCCGAATTAAAAGTATTAGATTACCAAGATATATATATGATTTAATAACAAAATTTATACACATTAATCATAGTTTTTTATTTAACTCTACTTATTTGCGGTGCTAGGTCGATAAGATCAAGTTGGGAAATATTATTGTTCATTGATAGAGGAACAAAACGTATCAATAAATAAGGAAATAAATGACAATTCACTTGTAACAAAGTTGATGATTTTTGATTTTTCGCTTAATATTTTTGTTCTCTTTTTTTTTAAATCCTGTTTAATCAAGATGACAATATATGCGACGAACAATGTGGTTAACTGGATAAAAGAGAAAAATAGCTGTTTAGGACATTCAAAGATACATGATGAATAGCATAAGCAAATATTGCTGCTCCTATGTTAAAAAATAATAATACCAGCAATTATGGATGTGACAAATAATTTTTCTAGGCTTATTTATGTGGCGTTGTTTATTTATTTCTTAAAAATAAAACTCACTTTTAATAATATTTTTTGGATATGCAGAGGATATAATATACTCATGATTATCCCTTAATCATATCCAAAATCTCAAGAGCAGCAGCATGGGATGGGGGTTGGTTATTAGGGGCCTGTAGTTGATGCATAATATGCGTAAATGCGTCCTGTTGGGCTTTAACTTTTTGAGGGTCAGTTAATAGTCCCATGATGGTTGCGCATAATTTTTCAGGGTGACAGTTTTCTTGCAATAATTCAGGTGCGACTTCGCGTCCCCCTAATAAATTTATCATAGCAACATAAGGGACTTTAATCATACGGCGTGCAATTATAGCCGTGATAGGATTGACACGATAGGTTACGGCCATTGGCACTTTTGCCAGGGCCAGTTCAAGGGTTGACGTTCCCGACTTGGTCAAAGCAGCATTTGCAGCAGCATAAGCATTATATTTGTCTTGAGGTTGGTGAATAATCAAAGGTTTAATCGGCCAATCATGAATATTATGTTCCACACGTTCCTTGGCCAAGGGAGAGGTAGGGATGACAGGAACCAGATCTGGTAGTTGTCTTTTTAATAAAAGAATGGTCTGTTTAAAAACAGGCATTAATTTGGGCAGTTCCGACCTGCGGCTTCCTGGCATTAATAACAGGATAGGGGCGTTAGGTTGAATATCGTGTTCTTTTCTGAATGTATCTGCATTGCCATGATGTACTTCAGTTTCCAATATGGGGTGGCCAACGAAATGAGTTTTTAAACCATGTTTGGAAAAGAATTCTTGTTCAAACGGTAGCAAGCAAAGTAACTTATCCCAAAGGCCTGGGAATTTTTTAACACGGCTTTCATGCCATGCCCAAACTTGGGGGGCGACATAGTGCACCCGCGGAATACGTAAGGGGGCAATTCGTTTTAACAATCTTAGTGAAAAGCCAGGACTGTCGATGGTTACCACCACGTCGGGTTGAATGGTTTTAATTTGATCTACAGCTTGGTTTAATCGATTGGATAACATGCGTATTTTTGGCAAAACTTCGACCAATCCCATGACAGCCAAATCTTGCATAGGGAACAGGATTTGTAATCCTTGTTCCTGCATTTTGGGGCCACCTACACCCACAAATTGTAGGGCAGGATTAAAATGACGCAGAGCTCTTATCAGTTTTGCCCCCAAATCATCGCCACTGGTTTCCCCAGCCAATAACCAGATTGTGCGTTCTTGATCTACAGAAGTCATGGCATATATTCTTTAAAATTATTGATGGTAAAGCTGATTTGGATCCATTAAAGGTTTACTAATTTCGACGACTTTATCATTGCGATATGCATAAAAGAAGCAATTGCGTCGCCCTGTGTGACAAGCAACGCCTTTTTGATCAACAAGCAACAATAATGTATCACCATCACAATCCAAACGCATCTCAATTAATGTCTGTACTTGACCAGAAGTCTCCCCTTTGCGCCATAATTTTTGTCGACTGCGAGAGAAATAACAGACTTGTTTAGTTGTTAACGTTTCAATAATTGATTCTTTGTTCATCCACGCCATCATTAAAACTTCGCTGGTGTCCGCTTGTTGGGCAACAGCTGGAATTAGCCCATCCGAGTTGAATTTCATTTGGGATAATAAAGAATCAATAGCAGAGTGTTTCATATACTGGACCTTTAAAGAGGGATAAAATAATATGCTTTAAATAAATGGTGACTCTCAGTATAAGCATTATATGAAACCATCCAAGATAAAAAATATTTTGTTTATTACCTCTACACGACTAGGGGATGCGGTTATTTCAACAGGAATATTGGATTATTTGCTGAAAACATATCCACAAGCAATGTTTACAATCGCCTGTGGCCCCGTAGCGGCAGGGATATTTGAACGAATGCCACGACGCAAAGAAACAATTATAATGTACAAACAGCGTTATGATTTGCATTGGTTTCATTTATGGCGGCGTTGTATAATGCAATCGTGGGATTTGATTGTGGATCTGAGGGGTTCAGCAATCAGTCTTTGTCTAAGCAGTAAAAAGCGAATAGTTATTCGTGGTGGACGCATAGGTGGTAGAAGAATAGAACATTTGGCAAAAGCATTTTTATTAGCACCCGCCCCATTGCCTGTAATGTGGATGAATAAGGAAGATCATAGTAAGGCTAGGGAACATTTACCTGGTCAGGATTATATTGCTTTGGCCCCTACGGCCAATTGGATGGGTAAGGTTTGGCCAATAGAACGATTTATAGAACTAGCAAAACGAATTTTATTGACCTATCCAACAATGCAGTTTGCTGTTTTTTATGGCCCAGGGCAGCAAGAATATGAAATGGTCAGACCTTTGTTAAGTATAAACTTGCCCACTATCGACGTGGGGGGAGATTTTACCCTTGCACAGGTTGGTGCAATGTTATCAAGGTGTAAAGGGTTCGTTGGGAATGATTCTGGGTTAATGCATTTGGCGGCGTCTTGTCAAATTCCTGTTTTGGGTTTATTTGGCCCCAGCAAGGTATCAGAATACGCCCCCGCAGGATTATACGCACGAGCCATTGTGGCAAAAGGTGAAGAAGGCAAAGCATCAATGAATGCATTATTGGTCAATGATGTTTTTATTGCATTCAAACAGTTATTGGCAGATCAAGAAAAAATCTTGAAAAATGAGAATTTTTAATTTGGACGGGAAATAAATTATGAACGATCAACCCGCAGCCTTACGTATTGCCCACGTGATGGCAGGTGCAGCCAATGGGGGGGCCGAGTTATTTTATGAACGCTTATGTATAGCCCAGCATGAACAAGGTTTGAATATTTTACCCATTATCCGAAAAAATTCAGAACGTTATCAGTTATTATCCTCGGTTGGATTAAAACCTTTGGAACTACCTTTTGGTGGAAAAATGGATTGGACTACTGGGCGAAAAATAGGTCAAGCTTTAAAACAATTTGCACCCAGAGTATCAATTGCATGGATGAATAGGGCTGCACAGTTTATGCCTGTGGGGGATTGGGTTTCTGTGGGCAGATTGGGCGGTTTTTATGATTTGAAATACTATAAAAACTGCGATCATCTGGTAGGGAATACCAAAGGAATTGTAAAATGGCTAAAAGAGCAAGGATGGCCAGAAGATCGTGCCCATTATGTGCCAAATTTTGCACGGGACTTTCCCAACGTAACACCAAAACGGCCAGAATATATTCCTGTAAATGCGCCGTTTTTGCTGGCATTGGGACGCTTACACAAAAATAAAGGTTTTGATGTCTTGATTAAAGCAATGACCATGCTAAAAGACGTTCATTTATTGATTGCTGGCGAGGGTGAGGAACGTGCAAATTTGGAAAATCTTGTTCGGTCTTTAGATATTGCTGATCGGGTGCATATGCCAGGATGGGTTCACGATATTTCCCAAGTTTTGGGGGCATGTGATGTGTTGGTTTGTTCATCGCGTCACGAACCTTTGGGGAATGTGGTATTAGAAGGGTTTGCAGCCACCAAACCTGTGGTTTCGATGGCTTCTCAGGGGCCTGTCGAATTAATTACACAGGAACATAATGGATTGTTATCACCATTGGAAGATGATGTTTTATTAGCACAATCTATTCAAAAACTGTTGGATCAGCCTGAATTTTCGCAAAAAATAGCAACGGCAGGACGACAAAAATTTGAACAGGAGTTCAGTAAACAAACAGTGTTACAGGCTTGGTTATCTTTTTTAAATACGGTTGAAAAAGTCTGATGTGTGGTGTTGCAGGGATTGCTTTAAAAGCAGGACAGCAAATTTCAGAGCAACAAAAAACCGCGTTAATGCAAGGCATTTCCCACCGTGGTCCCGATGGTGCTGGGGAGTGGAGTTATCAGCACGCTGTTTTGTTGCATGCTCGTTTGTCAATTGTTGATATTGCAGGAGGGGCACAACCTTTTATTCATCAGGATAAAATTGTCGTTGTTGCAAATGGTGAAATTTACAACGATTTGGAATTAAGGGCGGCTTTGCCTGATTATCCTTTTCAATCTTACAGTGATTGCGAAGGAATTATTCCTCTATGGCAACAATTTAAAATAAATTACCCTGAAAAGCTGCGGGGAATGTATGGGGTTGCCTTGGTGGATGTTGACGAAAATACAGTAGTACTCAGCCGTGATCCTTTTGGTATTAAACCTCTATATTACGCATGTGTTGAACAAGGGGTTGTATTTGCATCAGAACCCCAAGCTTTGATTAAGGCTGGGTTTGTATCAGCTGAGTTACATCAACCTGCTGTTGATGCGTTATTACAATTACAATTTGTGCCAGGTCAAGCAACGGTTTATCAGGGGATTTATCGATTGCAGCCTGGTGAAACATTGTTAATAAAACAGGGTGAAATTATCCAAAAGCAACGTATCGAGGTTTTTAAAGACAGTTTGAAAACAATTTCTGATCCAAAATTTGCTTTGTCAAAATTAGATAAAATTTTAGAGGAAAGTGTTCGTATTCACGAACGTTCAGATGTACCTTTTGGATTATTTTTATCAAGTGGTATTGATAGTAGTATTCTTTTAAAAATGATGCAGCGATTGGGACAGGAAAAAAAGATTCATGCTTGGACGGCACGGTTTGAAACCAATGGTCATCAAAACTATGTTGTGGATGAAGCAGATCAGGCTGCTATAATAGCCAAGGAACTTGGTGTTGAGCATCATATATTTTCTATCTCTCAACAAGCAGTATGGGAAAATTTACCACAGATTATTGCTTGTATGGACGATCCCGTGGCAGATTATGCCATTATTCCGACTTGGTTTTTAGCCAAAGAAGCCAGTCAAAATGTAAAAGTCGTTTTGTCGGGAGAAGGTGGGGATGAATTATTTGGAGGATATGGTCGATATCGCAAAGCCAGCAAACCCTGGTGGCAGGGCGGGAAAAAAATGTATCGTAGAGGGGTGTTTGATCAAACATCCTACTTACGTTCATCTTTATCTTTGTGGCGCGATGGCATTACAGTATGCGAAAAACAAACCGATTTCGTAGATATGACCCCGTTTACCAAAGCACAAAAAATCGATATTGAAACATGGTTACCCAATGATTTATTAATTAAATTAGATCGTTGCCTAATGATTCATGGGGTTGAGGGAAGGGTTCCGTTTTTAGATAAAAAGCTTGCGCAATTTGCATTTAATTTGGCTGATTCATTAAAGGTTCAACACGGACAAGGGAAATGGATTTTAAGAAAATGGTTAGAGGAACATTTACCCAGTGCCCAACCTTTCGCATCTAAAAAAGGTTTCAGTGTCCCCATTGGATTGTGGATTGAACAAAATGCCAATTCCTTGGCCAGTCTGGTAAAAATGCAAGCAGGTATAAAAGAAATTGCTTTTTGTGATAAAATTTTGACATTATTTGAAAAAGCCTCTGGCAGGAAAGAACGCTATATGGCATGGAATCTATTGTTTTATGCATTGTGGCATCAAATTCATATCATGGGTAAATCACCTAAGGGTTCGGTAACGGACGTTTTGGCAGCTTAGAAGAAAAGAAAGAGCAGCATGCATTATGATTTAATTTTAAGAAATGGTATTTGCATTTTTCCTTGGGGCCAGGAAAAGGTAAATATAGGTGTTAGAAATGGCCGTATTCTTTCCCTATCTGTTGGGGGAAATGACGAGGCAGCACAAGTGATTGATGCAACAGGACTGCATGTTTTGCCAGGACTGATGGATTGTCATGTTCATTTTCGTGAACCTGGAAATGCTTTGGTTGAAACGATTGAAACGGGAACCAAGGCAGCTGCATTGGGTGGATTAACAACGGTTTTGGATATGCCCAATACCAATCCTGTTGTTGCGGATTTGGAAATGATTCAATGGAAACAGCAACGCGCTGTGGAAACCAGTTGGGTTAATTTTGGATTTTATGTTGGGGCAACTCGTGATAATATCCAAGATTTAGCCAGTCTTGAATCTCAGAAAGGTGTGTGTGGAACCAAGGTGTATGCGGGTTCTTCTACAGGGTCTTTGATGGTAGAGGACGACGCCAGTCTTGAACAGGTGATGTTATATGGCCGTCGTCGTGTTTGTTACCACGCCGAGGATGAGTATCGTTTACAAGAGCGTAAAAAGCTGTTTTGTGAAGGTATGCCGTATGAAAACCATCGTTTATGGCGTGATGAAGAATGTGCGTTTTTAGGGACACGTCGGATTATTGCGCTGGCTCAGAAAACGCGACGTCCTGCGCATATTTTACATACAACCACTCAAGAGGAGCTGGAATGGTTGGTTGATTATAAAGATATTGCAACGATCGAAGTGTTGGTTAATCATTTAACCCAAATTGCCCCAGAATGTTACGAACGTTTACAAGGGCGTGCAGTGATGAACCCCCCCATTCGAGATCAACGTCACTATGATGCATGTTGGGCTGCGGTTCGTAATGGTGTTGTCGATATCGTTTCATCAGACCACGCCCCCCATGATCCAACATTAAAGGCAAAACCGTGGCTATGCTGTCCTTCTGGAATGTTGGGGGTACAGACAATTGTGCCTCTTATGTTAAATCACGTGAACGAGGGGCGTTTATCTTTGAATAGATTAGCAGATGTAATGTCTGCCAATCCTGCACGGATTTATGGTATGCCAACTAAGGGTCGTATACAAGTGGGATATGATGCAGATTTTACCCTGGTGGATATGCAGAAAAAACGCCGTATTACCAACGATTGGATTGTATCCCCTGCAGGGTGGACCCCTTATGATCAAACGGATGTAAAGGGTTGGCCAATGGTAACAATTGTCAAAGGTCAAATTATCATGCAAAATGATCAAGTTTTAGGCAGCCCGCAGGGAGAACTGGTTGAGTTTTTGTCATAAATAAAGTGTGGCGTTATCTTTTATTTCAAATAAATGTCTTTAAGGATTGAAAAATGAAATTATTATTACAAGTGGGTTTAATAGCTTTAGGTATGACGGCTAGTGGGGCAGTTTATGCCCAAGACTGGGCTGCAAATTGTGGACGCGAACCCAAAGCCCCCGCGTTAAATGTGTCGAATGTTACCAATTATAATAACAGTGTTGAACATTTTTCTGCTTATGATAAAGCTGCGCGTGCTTATTATGCCTGTGTTGCAAAGCAAGCCCATGCCAAGCAAACCGCGATCAGCCAAAAAGCAAAGGCAGAGATGGAGCCATATCAAAAAGCAACAACTGAAATTCGCAGCCGAATTACAGCTAATTTAACGAAAATGCAAACAGAATTAAAAGCTGCTGGGAAAAAATTGGGGGCGAAACCTAAAAAGTAGGTTATGTAAATATTGACAATCCTTAATATAGTGAGGGATAGCATTGATTGATAGAAAAGGAGTATGTTCAGGTGTCTGATGACCTGTTAAAAGAAATTACTGCGGACATCCGTGCAGAAAAATTGCGTGCCAATGCTCGTCGTTATGTTATATTTGCTGTTGCCTTGCTTGTTATTGTTTTTACAGCACTGGGTGTATGGCAGTATCGGGTTTATCAATATAATAAAACAATTGAGAAAGCTTCTTTTTCCTATTTCAATACGTTATATAAAATTGATCCGATTTCAGGTCAGCCTGTTTCTGCCGAGATACAAAAACAGGCTTTGGAACAATTTAAGGCCTTATCTGATAATTCTCCTCAATCTATTCGGTCCATATCCCAATTAGAACAGGCTGGAATACTGGCTTCTGAAGGTAAAGTTAAAGAGGCCTCTATTATTTGGGAAACATTAAGTGGTGATAATACTGCTAAGCCTGAATTTAGATCTTTGGCAGGATTATTGTGGATTCAACATCATTTAGACACTGCATCTTCAACGGAGCTGCGTAACCGTATTCATAAATTAATAGAGCAAAAAACGCCTTGGACTGCCTTGCTTAAGGAATGCCAGGCATTACTCGATATAAAAACAGGTAAATTAATCGAGGCCAGACAAGTATTAGGTCAATTAACAATCGATATGAACGCACCCCCAGGGGTAAGAGAGCGTGCAAGTATGATGTTACAAATCATTGCCAGTAACAAAGTTGCTAATCAGAAGGTACCTCAATAATGAAATCTCTTTCGAATTCCCATAAAAACTTTTCACGACGATCCTTATTACTAGCTTCTGGTAGTGGAATGTTACTGGCTGCTTGTGGGCATAAGGATCATAAGCCTGTTTTGGTGGGGCAACGGGTTAATGTATTTAGTTCTGGTGCGGGGTTAATGGTTGATAAAGATGATCAAACCCCAATTACAATCCCACCACCTGTTATCGAACATCAATGGATGCTGGAGGGGCGTGTGCCAAGCCATGCTTCAATTCACAGTGCAATTGGTGGGGTTCGTAAATTATGGGATTGCAGTATTGGATCTGGTAATTCAGAACCTAGTCCTTTGGCTTTTATTGCTTTGGGATCTAAGGGCAGGGGTATTATAAATACCACACCCGTTGTGGACGGGGATCGGTTTTACACCATGGATGCTGTTGGGAAAGTAACAGCTTTTGACTCTTCGTCCAGAAAAGTATTATGGCGTTTAAATCCAAATAAAAAAGGATCTAAATCCAGTAACCTCGGTGGAGGGATCGGATTAACCAGTGATGCTCTTTATATCGTTGATGGGGTTGCTGAAACTTTACGGGTTGATCGTGAAACGGGTAAAGTTGTGTGGCGTGTTGATTTGGGAACGCCTGGGCGTTCTGCACCAACAATTGTTGGTGATCGAGTATTTTTTGGTACTATTGATGGCAGTTTATTTTGTTTAGATGCCAAAACAGGTACTCAATTATGGTCTTATCGTACAGGCAGTGTTGATACAAAATTATTTGGACAGCCTGCGCCAGCATATTTCAGTGGAATTTTAGTGGCTGGATTTGGAACGGGCGATTTGGTTGCTTTGCGTGCTCAAACAGGTGAAGAAATATGGACAGATACTTTGGGACGTAGTGGACGCGATTCGTATACCGATTTCTCTGCGGTCAGTGCATTGCCTATCATTGTTGATGGCACGGTATATGCAATTAGTTTGGGTTCTGTGCTTGTTGCAATTGACGTCAGATCGGGTCGAAGATTATGGGAACGTGAGGCCTCTGGTCAGAATGCTATGGTTGCGATTGCAGATTGGTTGTTTGTATTGTCTTTGGATCAACAATTGGCATGTCTAGACCGAATAACAGGACGAGTACGCTGGGTTACGCAGCTGCGTCGTTTTAAAAATGTTGAAAAATCAAGTAACCCAATTGCCTGGTATGGCCCAGTACTTGGGGGTGGGCAATTAATTTGCATCAGTGATTTTTCTGAAAATGGATTGGTTACGGTTGATCCAGCCACAGGGAAAGTGACAAAGGTTGTGAAAACAGATATAACCCCAGCGCTTGCCCCTGTTATTGTTAATGAACGTTTGCTGGTTGTTGGACAAGACGGCAAGTTGACGGCTTTTGGATAGGAATAAATTTAGGTGTCATTATCCGCTAAATCTTTGCCTGTGGTTGTTATTGCAGGGCGACCCAATGTTGGAAAATCAACTCTTTTTAATCGTCTGGCAGGCAGACGTTATGCAATTGTCAGTGATCAACCTGGGGTAACACGTGATCGCAAATCAGTTGATATTATGTTGCAAAATCGTGCAGTAACGTTGATGGATACAGCTGGATGGGAAGAAGATGATCCCCAAACTGTTTTTGGTCGTATGCGTGAATCCTCTGAACGGGCGGTCGATTGTGCGGATGTGATTATTTTTTGCGTGGATGCCCGTGCAGGAATTACCCCAGTGGACGAGCATTTTGCCCAGTGGTTGCGCAAACAAGGACGAAAAATTGTTCTGGTTGCGAACAAAGCTGAAGGTCATGCAGGCAATATTGCTGCATTGGAAATGTATAGTTTCGGCTTGGGTGAACCTATTCCTGTATCTGCGGAACATGGTGAAGGTATGGTTGATTTGGTTGATGCCGTATTGGAACGTTTGCCAGAAGAAACCCCTTTGGATTTTTCAGAGGATGAAGAAGAATCTGATCGTCCCTTGCGACTAGCTATAGTTGGCAGACCAAATGCAGGCAAGTCAACATTGATTAATCAGTTATTGGGTGAACAAAGAGTTATCACAGGGCCAGAGGCAGGATTAACCCGAGATTCCATTGCGGTCTTATTAAAAGACGATGTTGGCGAGGTTGAACTCGTAGATACAGCGGGTTTACGGCGCAAGGCTCGGATTGACGAGACATTGGAAAAAATGTCCGTTTCTGCCAGTATTGAGGCATTAAAGATGGCTGAAGTGGTTGTCTTGGTCATAGATGCTGAACTGGGCGTGCATGAACAGGATTTGCAAATTGCGCGTTTGGTTGAAAGAGAAGGGCGTTGTTGTGTCATAGCCCTAAATAAATGGGATATATTAGAAAATAGGGACGAGGTTCGGCAAAATATCAAAGATCGAATTGAAATGTCTTTATCCCAGATGAATGGTATCGCTGTTGTTTCTTTCTCGGCCTTGACGGGGCGGGGTGTACATAAATTATTGCCCGCAGTGCGTAGGGCCTATGAGATATGGAATAAACGCATTCCAACAGGTGCTTTAAATCGCTGGTTTGAAGAAGCATTAACTCGGCATGCACCACCAATGGTTGATGGGCGCCGTTTAAAAATACGTTATATTACTCAGGCTAAGGCTCGACCACCAACCTTTATTTTATTTGGTACTCGAACGTCAAAATTACCGATGGATTATCAACGGTATTTAGTTAACGGGATGCGTGCCACATTCGATATGCCAGGAACCCCCATTCGTTTACAGTTTAGGGACAGTAAAAACCCTTATGTTTCTGCAGATAAAGCATAATTGATTTTTTTGCTGTGAGATTACAGCCAAGGTATTTTTTACCTTGGCTTTTTTTATAAGGCTTCTTTGTGCTGTAGATATATATTTAAAATAATACTTATAAAGAGCAGAAAAAACAAAACAATAAATCCCATCAAATGAAAGACATATATCAGCAAAACACCAGTAAACGCCCCTATAACAAAAGCAATCAGTAATGAAAATTGGATGATGAGATTATTTTTTGTTTCTATGTAATGATTATCATTTTTTTGTAAGGTAAAATAAGTGTTAATAAAAGAGGTAGCCATTCCCGTGATGTAGCTGGAATGAATACCGATTTTTTTTATTGAATAAATGGTACCGTTTTGCAAACCTAAGGCAAAGCTTAAACCCAGTAAGAAGAGAATATCACTTATTTCTGTGTGTAAGGTAATTTGTAAAATGAAAATGACAATAATAATGCAAAATTGGAAAAATAGAGCTATAGACGTGCTGTAACTGTATTTTTTTCTTATCCTTAAACGAAACCATGTCCCAAGTAAAGTGCCGCTGATAAACCCTATCAAAGCAATTACTGATTTAATTACCAGATGTATGTTTCCGTACACGCCGTGAATAATACTTAAAATGACGTTCCCAGTTATATGACCTGTAAATATTCCAAATATTAAAAACGAACTGGCGTCAGCAAATCCACCGATAAATGTAAATAAAATCATGTATATTATTGATAAAGAATAAATGTTTTTTTGTGGATTTAACATAATATTATTGAAGATATAATGAAAAAAGGGTAAGTTTTAAAGATTACTATTTCAACAAGCTCTTCTTTTATATCACGAAAACTTACAGAAATAGTCATATTTTTGCCTTAAAGATCATCAAATATCATACTTAACGCACAATAAAATTACCTTAATATTTGATGAAGTGCACTTAAAATAAGGATTTTGATCATGTTTAATAAAAAATTATTAACTTCTATGGTTGTTGCCAGTGGTTTAAGTTTGGGGGCTGTTGGATCCGCATGGGCACAACCTGCCGATGATGCCCCACCCCCTCCACCACCTCCTCCTGGGGAAATGCCACCACCGCATCATCCCGGGATGTTTGGTCCAGAAGTTGGCCCTATGGGCATGATCTTTAAAGGTATTCAATTTACAAAAGAACAAAAAAAGCAAATTCATGATATTTTAGCCAAAGCTCGTGCTGATGAACGTGCAAATCATCAAGATATGAAGGCTATTCATAATGAATTGGCAACAGCATTATTGTCGCCAGGAAAGGTTACCAAAGAAAGCTTAAAGCCAATTTTAGACAAGCAAACAGCTTTGGAAGAAGCCACCAAAGATCGCCATTTAACCACATTGCTGGCTTTACGTGATGTCTTGACACCTCAACAGTTGGCTCAAGCAAAAGTTCGCTATGGAAAATTGCAAGAGATCAGAAAACAAATGAAGCAATTGCATAAGCAAATTCGCGATATTAACGAACCCGCACCTGCTGCTGAATAACTCTGGTCTTTTAATTTTTATTGAAGAGTTGTTCTGTACTATACGATAATTTAGCCTGTTATCCTTCAAAGGGTAACAGGTTTTTTTTATTCAGCAAGGATCAAAGTTGTGTTGATTAATATAAAGAGGTTAAAAATATACGGGTTATTTTGTTTATGTATTGCCACGGTAATAGGAGATTTGGATCGTGCATGGTGCGTGCCTTTAACTAAAACGGATAATTTTGATGTAACCTTGCCAAGAGCTTGTCTTACATTGTCAGCACAATCTGTAGCTTTTGATTTACCATTACCTATAACTTTATTGAACAGGGTTGATCAAGAACGAATTCATACAATTTTAAAGGGTGCACTCGTTCAAACTTGTACATTGCAGATACAATATGACAGTATTATTCAACGCATCATTGCACTATTGTTAGAAAATCAAGATGTATCTAAAGAACAATTAAAACCTTATTTGAATCAGCTTTTATCTTGGGTGCAGGAAGATACGCTTAACAGAATACAAACTGTTGATGCAGTACGAAAAATAATCCAGCCTATGACATGGCAGAAAGTAATTGATGATTATAATCTGTTTATTACCGCCCAACAAACCCTATGGAATCATCAGGAACAAATACAACAATCTTATGCTTCATTAATGAATGGCGATAATACATTCAAAATATCGCCTTTATCGCTGTACGTACCTGATCAGCGTGGGGCAATAAATGCAAAATTTATGTCGTTAGAACAAATTATGACTAATCTTGTTTTATCCAGCAATCAGCAAAAAAATGTTTATTCTATTCTTGAAAAGCAAAGAAATCAAATCCACATAGCTGCAAAAGAGCAATTAAAAATATTGCAAAAGCTTATTCCCTTGTTATCTAAACAAAAGGATGCATCGTTTCCAAAAAATTACAAATTGATATTTGGTCAATTAACGCATCAGGATTATTTAATCCAATATTATCAAATACAGAGCTTATCTGAGATTTTTAATTTGCTCACTTTGGAACAAAGAGCAGAGCTAAAAGCAAAATATATGATGATAAAAGGTGCACAATAGATTTGTCTAAACTTTAAAAAAATTTTAATACTAAACAAAGAACAGATTTTGTTTTTACAATGACGTTGCGTTTGCTATGATTATTGTAAAATAGTTAACATAGTATTTTCATATATTGGCATAGAAATGACAAAAATATACACACAACAGGATCGTTGGTTATTTACCGATGCCAATGCAGCCGTAGACCAATTAATTGATATTTACCAAACAAATGTTTCGTATTTAAAAGAACATTATATTGCTTTTTGCAATGGTCACGATTTTCCAGAAAAAATTCGTGCCTGTTATCCCGAGATCCGGTTTGATTTAAAACAACTGACACAAATTGATCATAAATTATCCTATGGTTTTTTTGAGAATATTGGTCATTATTCAACATCAATTACCCAGCCCCAGCTTTTTAGACAGTATCTTTACGAACAAATATCAAAGATTATGGCAAATCACCATATACAGGTTGAGATTGGGGTAAGCTCTCTAGAAATACCAATTAAATTTGTTGAAAATTATGACCATATTCCCATACAGAACCTGACCCAAGAACGACTATCAAAATTAGATCGGACTTTTACAAATATTGATATGACTAAAATTGATGATGGGATTGCCGATGGCTCGTATACTATCTCATCGAACAGTCAGCCGTTATGTTTGTTTAATGCCTTAAGGGTTGATTTGGCTTTACAACGGTTGGAACATTACACGGGATGCAGTTTTAAAGATTTTCAGAATTTTATTATTTTGACGAATTATCCCTTTCATATTGATTATTTTGCTCGTTTCTCCGTTCATAACTTGGGCATATTAACCGATGATACTATTCCTAAAAGTCATATTGCTTACCAACAATTTATAACGCCAAACCTGTCTTTAAAAGTAGGGGATGAAGCAATCACTAACGATGCGCTGAATACCTGTTTATTACAAATGAATTCAGAATATCAGATGCCAGCCTGTCATTTGACTGCAGATAATCACCAAGGCATCACCATTGTTAATATTGGGGTGGGACCCAGTAATGCGAAAACCATTACGGATTGTTTGGCGGTTCTGCGCCCACATTGTTGGTTGATGGTTGGGCATTGTGCTGGACTTGATTCACGTATGAATATCGGGGATATGATTTTAGCCAATTCTTTTGAGCGTAAAGATTTTTTATTGGATCATTACGTGCCATTGGCAAAACCCATTCCTATTCTATCAGAAATACAGACCGCATTGCAAAAGGCTTATATTCAGGTTAGGGCTTTGCAACATCATCCATGCTCTCCAAAGGATATGCGTACGGGAACGGTCTTGACAGTAGCTGATCGTAATTGGGAATGGGAAACTTCAGAAACTATTCGCAGTGCCTTACAATCCAGTACTTCAATTGCCGTGGATATGGAAAGTGCAACCATTGCAACCAATGGATATCGTTTCAGAATTCCCTATGGGGTATTATTATCTGTTTCGGATAAGCCACTGCACAACCAACCCAAATTGCCCCGTTCAGCACGTCATTTTTATAATCAGTCAAGAGCAGAACATATTTTAACCGCAATTTTTGCTTTTGAAATCATGATGGAAAATAGTGATAGTTTGCATAGTCGTAAATTACGTAGAACTGTTGGAGAAGTGGCTTTTCGCTAGGTTGTTTGACAAGTGAGGGTTTGCTTTAAATCCTCATAATATTTTTTCTTATACTGAATCGTTTTTAAAGTCTGTTGAAGTTCTGCGATTTGTTGTTTTACTTTTTTTTCTTGTTCTTTGAACAAATTCAACCTTTGATCAACGGTATCGTCACCCTGGATAATCCATTGAATAAATTGTTTAATTTCTTTGATCCTCATACCAGAATTTTTAAGACAATGAATCAAAGATATCCACTCTAGATCTTTTTCTTGAAATTGTCTTACTCCATTAACGTTTCTGTGGATGAAAGGGAATAGACCTTCTTTGGCATAATAACGGACGGTGTGGGGATTCATGTGCATCTTTTGAGCGACTTTTTGAATGGTATACATGGTAATTCTTACAAATTGTTTAAAACAAAAATAGAGTATAAGTAAGTCAATAGAGTATAAGTAAGTCAATAGAGTATAAGTAAGTCTATACAGGCTTTCCTTTAACTTCATAAAAGGATTTAAAGCTAATTACGGTAAAAAATATCGCTGTTATAAAAATACTAAAAGAGGCAATAAAAATCATATGAATGCCGTAATGATCGAATAACAATCCCCCAATCGCTGCGGCAATGGTAATTGATAATTGAATGGCTGCAACCATTAGTCCCCCAGCAATTTCAGCTTGATTAGTCAACGTTCTGGTAATCCATGTTGACCATCCCACTGGAATGATACCAAAGATCAGTCCCCAAATGAATATATTGATCAAGTTTCCAATAAAAAATTGCGAGTTTATAAAAAATAACAAAGCAACCAAACTAAGAATAACGTGGATCATAATCATGGTTATTCTGAAGGATTTATTAAGTAAAAAACCTGCAATTAAAGTACCAAAACAATTAACCAGACCAAAACATAGCAAGGTTAGTGTTAAGGTATAAGGGGGCAAGGATAATGAATATTGTAAGAAAGGTTTAAGATAAGTAAAGAAAATATGATATCCAGCATAACTGCAAACAATAGCTAGCAAGCCGTAAATAACCCAGCTTTGTTTTAATAATAATTGAATGGATTGAAAGCTGCTATTTTGAGGAGAGAGCAAAGAGGGTAAACTAAAATATTGCCATATTAAGGTTATCATACCCAAAACAGCCACAAGATGGAATATTGTGCGCCACCCTAACAAATAGCCAATATAATTAGCAAAGGGTAACGAAATGATGGTTGCGACGGAAACCCCTGTGTAAATAATGCTTAATGCTTTTGGTATTTGATTAGATGGTACCAATTGCAAGACAACGGCAGAGGTTAATGACCAAAACCCACCAACGCAAATGCCCAATACGCAGCGACCGGCCAAAAGAGTAATAAAATTATGAGCAAATGCAACGCATATATTGGACAAAATTAATAAGGTTGAAAATAACAATAAAATACGTCTTTTGTCGATTTTTCGAGTTAAAGGGGCTATAAAAAGACTGGTTAAAACGGCAAATATACCTACCGCTGTTACGGATTGTCCAGCCTGACCTTCGGTAATATGTAGGTCACTAGCAATATTTGTTAAAAGACTAATGGGGATAAATTCTGCAGCGATCAAGCTGGTAACCCCCATAAATAGAGAAAACACAGCACTCCAATAGGTGGGTTGTTGGGCCTCTTTAAGCTCGCTCATCTAAACCTCGTTTTTTATTGTTACGATAGAATAAATCTAGTTATAAGGTTGAGAGTTAACTCTCAGTCAATTGCTATTTTCAGTGCTATTTTTATGAATTTAATGAAAGTTAGAAAGTAAAGGCTAGGTTGATTTATGACTTGACCTAATCAAATGAATAAGGTAATTTCGTTCACAAAGATAAGAAACGTCACTTCGCGAAGGCTCGCGCAGCGGCGCGTTATTTATTGTTTTAAACAGTGGGATTTTGAACGTGTTTGATCGTTTATCTGGAAAGCTTTCTGGCGTATTTGACGGGTTGTCAAAACGTGGCTCCTTGTCAGAGGAAGATGTCAACGAAGCCATGCGTGAAATTCGCTTGGCAATGTTGGATGCTGACGTTGCTTTGCCAGTGGTCAAAGATTTTGTAAAACGTGTTCAGGAAAAATCTGTCGGACAAGAAGTCCTGCATAATATTTCCCCAGGTCAGGCCATTGCAAAAATTGTTAATGATGCCTTAATTGAATCCTTGGGTGGGGCAGGGTCTGTTCCTTTAAATTTAAATGCTGCACCCCCCATTCCTTATTTGATGGTGGGATTACAAGGGTCGGGTAAAACCACGACCTCTGCGAAAATTGCTTATTACTTAAATCGTCGTGAACGTAAAAAAGTTCTATTAGCAAGTTTGGACACATACCGTCCTGCTGCGCAGTTGCAATTGGAGCAACTGGCCAACCAAATCAATGTTAAATCACTGCCTGTTATTGATGGGCAAATGCCTGTCCAAATCGCTAAACGTGCCATGGAAGTTGGGCGTTTAGAAGGGTATGATATTGTTATTTTAGACACGGCTGGACGTTTATCCATTGATGAAACCTTAATGAAAGAGGTTGAAGATATCAGGGATACGGTAAAGCCTGTTGAAACCCTGTTGGTTGTTGATGCCATGACGGGGCAAGATGCCGTAAACACGGCAAAAAGCTTCAACGAAAAAGTCGGAATCAGTGGCGTCGTCATGACTCGTATGGATGGGGATGCACGCGGTGGTGCGGCATTATCTATGCGTGCAATTACAGGTTCCCCCATTAAGTTGGTTGGTATGGGGGAAAAAGTCGATGCATTACAAGAATTTTTCCCTGAACGTGTTGCCAGTCGTATTTTAGGGTTGGGGGATATCGCTGGACTGGTTGAAAAAGCCAGCGAAACCATTGATCAAGAAGAAAGTGAGCGTCTTGCTAAAAAGATGCTTAAGGGGAAATTCGATCTGAATGATTATGCAGCGCAGATTTCTCAAATTAATAAAATGGGCTCTATTTCAAATATCATGGATATGTTACCCGGTATGGGTAAAATGAAAGACAAGCTCGGAGACAAAGAGTTAGATACTTCGGTTCTAAAGCGTCATCAAGCGATTATATCATCGATGACCAAGGCAGAGCGTAAGCAACCTGCTATTATCAAGGCATCTCGTAAAAAACGAATTGCTTTGGGATCGGGGACAACAGTTCAAGAAGTCAATCGGTTATTAAAACAATATGATCAGATGGCTTCTATGATGAAGCGGTTTAACAAACTGGGCGTTAAAGGATTAATGCGTCAGGGGTTATCCGCTCTTTTACCAAAAGGAATGACGCCACCCCCTGGTGGTGGAATGATGCGTTAATTCTTTTTTAATTGTGGCTAGATATCTGGAGAGAAACAGTCAATGAGCCTTAAAATTCGTTTATCCCGTGCAGGGTCAAAGAAACGTCCTTATTATCACATCGTTATCGCTGATAGCCGTTCACCACGGGATGGACGTTTTATTGAAAAAGTTGGGTCATATAACCCAATGTTACCAGCAGATCATGCTGACAGAATTCGTTTGGTTAACGAACGTATTACACACTGGTTGTCAAAAGGCGCACAAGCAACGGATCGTGTTGCACGCTTTTTAGGAAATGCAGGGTTGGCTCCTAAATTCGAATATCGTGAGCAACCTCAACAGTCAGCTCCAAAGAAAAAAGCACAAGACCGTGCTGAAGCTGCTGCTAAAAAGAGCGAAGAAGCTGCTGCTTAATCGTAATTAGTTATCGCAAGAAAGTAGCATCCTGTGACACAAAAACAGCTAATTCATATAGGGACAATAGGAAGACCCCACGGTGTTCGTGGATTGGTTCGCCTACACCCTTATCTTGAAAATCCAAGTGATTTAGAGGATTTTGATGAATTGGTTGATGATCATGGGGATCGTTGGACAATCCATTGGCAGGGTGACAAGGTTGCAGCCCTTTACGATAGTGGTAAAAAACGGTTGGACAATCGTAATGCCGTTGAACATTTGACCAATCGTAAGTTGTTTGTTCCAAAAGAACGGTTGCCAGAACCTAAAGAAGACGAGTTTTATTTTTCTGATTTAATTGGATTGCAAGCCATGCTTGCCCATGAAGATCAAGAGGATACTGTCTTTGGGGTTGTGCAATTTGTGCATGACTATGGTGCAGGGGTCAGTTTGGAAATAAAACGGGATCAAGGGGAAAATGCCCTTATTCCATTTACCAAAATTTGTGTTCCCGAAATTGATATTAAAGCTGGCTGGTTACGGGTATGTCCCCCACATGAGGTGGAAGTCCCCCCTCAGGGTCAAAGGGATAAGTCATGACCTGGCAAGTTGATGTATTAACGTTGTTTCCAGAGATGTTTCCTGGTTTTTTGGGATATTCCCTGGCAGGGCGAGCATTAGAGGAACAACGTTGGTCACTGCAAACGCATGCATTGCGTGAGTTCGGCTCGGGCCGACACAAGGCTGTTGATGATACTCCTTTTGGGGGTGGGGCAGGGATGGTTATACGTGCAGACATTTTGGATGCTGCGTTAGAGGCGACCAAACCCCAAGATAATCGTCCGATTATCTATCTATCGCCAAAAGGTCGGTTGTTACAGCAGGCTGACGTAAAACGTTTTGCATCAGGCAGAGGCATTTACTGTATTTGTGGTCGTTATGAAGGGATCGATGAACGAATCTTTCAAAAACATGCCATAGAAGAGGTCTCTGTTGGCGATTATGTTCTTTCTGGTGGGGAACCTGCGGCATTGGTTTTAATGGATGCCTGTGTGCGACTGTTACCTGGTGTTATGGGGTCTGATCAAAGTGAGGTCGAGGAAAGTTTTTCCGAAGGGTTGTTGGAATATCCGCATTATACTAAACCTGCCCAATGGGCGGGGTTAAAAGTGCCGGGCGTTCTGTTGTCTGGTCACCATGGTGCAATCGCATCATGGCGTAAAGAACAGGCAAAAACAATCACAAAAGAACGCCGACCTGATTTATGGGCGACATACCAACATCGATATGGCAGTGGTGTATCATAGATGTTTGACGATGATGTTACTGACAAAGTTTTAAATTGTAGATAATATCTTATTGTAAAAGGAATAGGATTAAATGAATACCATTCAAAAATACGAGGCAGAAGAAATTGCTCGTTTAACAGCAGAACGCCCCGTTCCTGAATTTTTTCCAGGGGATACGGTTCGTGTTGATGTTCGCGTTGTTGAAGGTGAACGTAAACGTATTCAGGCTTATGAAGGTGTTGTTATTGCACGTTCGAACAAGGGCCTAAACAGTAATTTTACTGTTCGCAAAATCTCTAATGGTGAAGGTGTGGAACGTGTGTTCCCTCTATATTCACCAACCATTGCAGCAATTAATGTTGTTCGTCATGGTGACGTTCGTCGCGCTAAATTATACTATCTACGTAGCCGTAGCGGTAAATCAGCCCGTATTAAAGAACGCAGCCGCGATGCAGTTAAAAAAACTAATACTGCTCAGGGTTAGTTGAGCAATAATTGCTTTTTTGATTGAAATTTTGAAATAAATCGTGTTTAAAATAGTCGATACGATTTATTTTACGAAAATACAACGTATCTGACAGCTTTCTTAGGTGAGGGTTGTCAGATATTTTGTTTTTATAGCTATAGTTTGAGGAAAAATAATGAAAGCGCGTACTTTATTTGACAAGTTGTGGGATAGTCATGTGGTTGAACAACTTCCAGATGGTACCGCAATTCTCTATATTGATCGTCATTTAATTCACGAGGTCACAAGTCCACAGGCTTTTGAAGGGTTGCGGATTGCTGGTCGTCAATTACACAGTCCCGAAGCTATGATGGCGGTTATCGATCATAATGTGCCAACGACGGATCGCAATCAACCAATTGCTGAAGATGAAAGCAGGCAACAAATTGAAACATTAGAACATAATGTGAAAGAATTTGGTGTTCCTTTTATTCCTTTAAAATCTGACCGTCAGGGAATTGTACACGTTGTTGGACCAGAAGAGGGCATTACACTTCCTGGTATGACGATTGTTTGTGGTGATAGTCATACCTCAACCCATGGTGCGTTTGGTGCGTTAGCCTTTGGTATTGGTACGTCAGAGGTAGAGCATGTTATGGCGACCCAAACCTTATTACAAAAGCCTGCCAAAAATTTAAAAATTGAAATTAATGGAACATTAAAGCCAGGATTAAGTGCCAAAGATGTTGTTTTGGCTATTATTGGAAAAATTGGTACTGCGGGCGGAACTGGATATGTAATTGAATTTTGTGGCTCTGTTATTCGTAATTTGGATATGGCTGGCCGTATGACGATTTGTAATATGGCAATCGAAGGCGGTGCAAGATCTGGTCTGGTTGCCCCTGACGAAGTGACGTTCGAGTACATCAAAGGTCGTCCCTTTGCACCCAAAGGTGCTGACTTCGAAGCTGCTGTAGAATATTGGAAAAGCTTGGCCTCGGACGAAGGGGCGCACTATGATAAAGTTGTAACCGTCAACGTTGACGATTTAGAGCCAATGGTAACGTGGGGAACAAGTCCTGAAGATGTATTATCTATTACTGACGTTATCCCTAATCCAGTGGATTTAAAAGATGAATCCCAACGGTTGCGTAAACAACGTATGTTGGATTATATGGATTTAAAAGTCGGCCAACCGATTGCAGGTACTAAAATTGATGCTGTTTTTATCGGATCCTGTACTAACAGCCGTATTGAGGATTTACGTGCTGCAGCGCACGTTCTAAAAGGTAAAAAGATTGCTGATCATGTGTGGGGATTGGTTGTTCCAGGTTCTGGACTAATCAAAAAACAGGCCGAAGCCGAGGGTTTGGATAAAATTTTTATTGATGCAGGATTTGAATGGCGCGAAGCAGGATGTTCAATGTGCTTGGCGATGAATCCTGATCGTTTAAAACCGGGTCAACGATGTGCGTCAACTTCAAATCGTAATTTCGAAGGTCGTCAGGGACCTGGCAGCAGAACCCATCTTGTTTCTCCGGCCATGGCGGCCGCAGCTGCGATTAAAGGTGAACTAACAGATGTAAGAGAGATGATCTAAATGGAAAAGTTTGAAATTTTAACAGCGATTGCCGCACCGTTACCCGAAGAAAATATTGATACTGATAAAATCATCCCCGCGCGATTTTTAAAAACAACCAAGCGCAGTGGCTTGGGGAAATTTGCTTTCCATGCTTGGCGTTATGATGAGAATGATCAAGAACGTCCAGAATTTGTATTAAATCGTGAGCCTTATCGGAATGCTGAAATTCTTATTACCTATGAAAATTTTGGCTGCGGTTCATCCAGAGAGCACGCCCCATGGGCACTGCTTGATTTTGGTATTCGTTGTGTTATCGCCCCTTCTTTTGCTGATATCTTTTTCAATAATTCGTTTAAAAACGGTATATTGCCGATTAAATTACCCAGAGAAATCTGCGAGCAATTGGTTGAAGATACCAAAATGGGTGCCAATGCCAAATTAACCATCAATTTGGAAAAACAAGAAATTGTCCGTCCTAATGGAGAACGAATTGCGTTTGAAGTTGATCCATTGCGGCGACAATTGTTATTGGATGGGATGGATGATATTGCACAGACGTTACAGCATGTGAATGCAATTGAAAAATTCGAGAATAAAAGAAAGCAAGAACAGTCTTGGTTCCCAAAGATTTCAATTAACGGGTTGTCTTCTTAAGAAAATATTATGTTTCATATAATTTAGATTGTTGTTATGGCCCATTGTTGCGATAATGGGCCATATTTTATAGAAAATAATATAACTTTATGATGACGTTAAGCAAAACTACTTTTTGCAATAAACATTGTTGGTTTAAAGCAAAGCAATATGGTTACGGTTCAGGTTTACCAATGGTCTGGCAAGGGTGGGTTGCTTTGTTTTTATATATAATAATTGTCATATTATGTACAATGTATTGTTCAGGAGTTTGGATGATTCTTGGAATATTAACTTGCTCAATGATTTTTTGCATTGTTGCATTTTTTAAAACAGAAGGTGGATGGATTTGGCGATGAAATTAATAGGAATGTTGGATTCCCCTTATGTTCGGCGAGTGGCAATATCGTTAAAAGCGATGAACTTATTATTTGAACATGAGGCGTTATCTGTTTTTAACGATATTGAAAAGATGCAAGCTGTTAATCCTTTGATGAAGGCACCCGCTTTGATTACAGATGAAGGGACTTTATTAATCGATTCAACCTTGATATTGGAATATTTAGAGAGAAAATGCGACCCATCAGTTTCTTTGTTGCCCAAGGAATTAAATCAATTTACATATTCGCAATCTCTTATTGGAATTGCGTTGACTTTGTGTGATAAAGCCGTTCAATTATTTATGGAATATTATCGTCGTCCCCCAGAAAAACAATATCAAGAATGGGGGGATCGTGTTGGTCGGCAGTTACGCATTGGATTAGATTTATTGGATCAGCAAATTAAGGTAAACGAAGCTGGATATTTAGTTGCACAACGAATGATGCAGGCAGATATCGTAGTTGCTGTTGTTTTAAATTATTTGCAAAAAAAACTGCCACAATATTATCAAGACGATGTATCTGATACATTAAAGGCATTTTCATCTATGATGGAAGCAAAAACTGTTTTTACGGCGTTACAATGGGACAAGTAAAAACGATTATACTTGGCTTGCAAGTAATTTATTTATATATTTAAAGTCTAAATATTATCGTTTTAAATAAAATATGTTTCTAAAACGTGGTAGATTTATTCTTAACTGCCAATTATTTTTTAAAGCAAATACGAAAGAACGATATTTCGTCAGAATATATTAGTACATTTGATGTATGGTTTGACATAATTGCTTTATCATATCGAATAATTTTTAATTTAAACGGATCGCAAATATGACCAAAGAAAAAAAAATTTTAACATTAGCAGGGGACGGTATTGGTCCAGAAATTATGGAACAAGCCCTTCATATTCTCGATTGGGTGCAAAATAATTCTGCGTTATCTTTTCACGTTGAAAAAGATTTAGTTGGCGGTGCCTCTATTGATCAAAATGGTATTCCATTAACAAAAGAAGTGATTGCAAAAGCTAAAGCTGCCGATGCTGTTTTATTTGGTGCGGTTGGTGGTCCCAAATGGGACGGGATAGGATTTGATAAACGCCCAGAATTAGGAATTATCGGCCTTAGAAAAGAGTTAGGACTATTTGCCAATTTGCGTTCGACAATTGTTTTCGATTCTTTGGTAGAAGCAAGCACGATCAAGCCTGAAGTTATCAAAGGGCTGGATATCATGATTGTGCGTGAAAGCACAGGTGGGGTTTATTTTGGTGAACCGCGTGGTATTGAAACCTTGTCCGATGGTACGCGTAAAGGGGTAAATACCGAAGTTTATACAAGCTTTGAAATTGAACGTATTGCACGGGTTGCTTTTGACTTGGCCCGTCAACGCCAAGGTCACGTTTGTTCAGTTGAAAAATCTAATGTGATGGAAAGTGGTTTATTATGGCGCGAAGTGGTAACTGAACTGCATAAAAAAGAATATTTTGATATTCCATTGTCTCATATGTTGGCTGATAATTGTGCTATGCAACTTGTTAAAAATCCAAGGCAGTTTGATATTATTTTAACAAGCAACCTGTTTGGAGATATTCTTTCTGACTTGGGGGCAATGCTAACAGGCAGTTTGGGTATGCTACCTTCAGCAACATTAGGGGCACGTCAGCAAAATGGCGTTATCCCAGCTTTATATGAACCTATTCATGGCAGTGCACCTGATATTGCTGGGCAAGGTAAAGCAAACCCACTGGCATTAATTTTATCGCTGGCAATGATGCTACGCTATTCTTTTGATGAGCAAGATACATCAGAAAAGGTGGTTAATGCGTGTAAAGCTGTACTAGACCAAGGTTTTCGTACACCTGATATTATGAGTGCAGGAATGAAATTGGTTGGCACAGAAGAAATGGGTAAAGCTGTCTTGGCTGAATTGCAAAAATCAGTTTAAATATTTAAAACTTGTATATGTAAATATATAAGTTTTCACAGGCTGAAATAACAAAACGCTTCATTAAAATGAAGCGTTTCAATATATCACCAACTTACAAATAATTTTAATTAGAAAACACGAAAACAAATTTATTTTCAGATGTCAATTTAAAGAAAAACTAGAAACCTTCGCGTTCTACGCGCTTACGTTCCATTTTACGAGCACGTCTGACAGCTTCTGCAGATTCACGAGCACGACGTTCAGATGGCTTTTCGTAATGACGACGAAGCTTCATTTCGCGGAAAATACCTTCGCGTTGCATTTTTTTCTTTAAAGCTTTTAAAGCTTGATCAACATTATTATCTCTAACAAGAACTTGCACTTGGCTTTCATCTCCTAAGGGGTAAGTGAATATTACTCAAGATGTCTATATGAAATAGACAGTCAAATATCGTTTTATAACAATATTATTTACCTGTAGCAAAAGGATATACTCTATTTTGCTGAAAAAAGAAATACATTATTATAAGATACAGAGCGTTTTTATTAGATTAAAGAGATTTTTCCGTTGCATCGTTCTTTTCCTTATGACCTTCCTATATCCAAACCAGGGGAGGAACTTTTATTTTTGCGTGAAAAGAAAATTCGATTCATGCAAGATATTTTGTTTTTTATTGATTACGAAATCCATGCTTTAACCAAACCTATTCTACAGGCACATGGTGTGGGGCACGCGCATCATCGTTTAATGCAATTTGTGTGCCATTGCTCTGGCGTAACCGTAGGCGAGGTTTGTAGATTATTGGGCGTTACAAAACAAAGTTTAAATCGCGTCTTACGTGAGGTAATAGAATTAGGATATGTGGAATATCGCAATACAGCAGAGGATAGGCGGAAAAAACGGCTATTTCTTACACATAAAGGTCAAAAATTAGAAGAAGAGTTATTTCAATTACAACGCCAACAATTCCTACGCGCATTTCGAGAAGCCCCTAATAATGCTTATATAGAAGGTTTTCAACGCATTCTTTATGGTATGTTAAGTGCAGAATCTAAACAGTTACTTGAGCTACATTCCAATCAAAAAATAGATAAGGATAAAACATGACAGAAGAAGAATTACCAAAGAACGAAGATTCTGAATCTTTGCATGTTTTGGTTATTGATGATGACCCAAGATTGCGTCGGTTACTACAACGCTATCTAAGCGAGAATGGTTTTCGGATCAGTGGTGCTGAATCCGCCCAAGAAGCTCGTAATATGTTACAGTTCTTACAACCAGATGCGATTGTTTTAGATGTAAGTATGCCGGGCGAAGACGGCTTACAATTAACGCATGCCCTAAGAGAAGAAGGAAAAGACTTCCCAATTATTCTTTTAACCGCTAGAGGAGAGCCCGAGGATCGTATTGCAGGGCTTGAGGCAGGGGCAGATGATTATTTAGGAAAACCTTTTGAGCCAAAAGAACTCTTACTAAGGTTGCGGGTGCAATTACGTCGATTAAATCAGCCTGTTGTCGTTGATAATATACGCTCAATTAAGCTAGGGGATATGGAATTTGATCCCGTTCGTAACTTATTGAGTGGTAAAAATGGCATTATTCATTTAACTGGGGGCGAGATCGCATTGTTACGCATTTTGGCCAGCCACCCAAACGAAATTCTGTCGCGCGAAGATATTGTCAAAATGATCGGTATGGAGGAAATAGGAGAGCGTGCTGTTGATGTCCAAATAACCCGTTTACGTCGCCGTATAGAGGTTGATCCAAAGCAGCCTCATTTCTTGCACACTGTTCGTGGAAAGGGATATGTCTTAAAGCCTGATTATTAACTGAATTTTTAAAAGAATAATATTGTGTCTCGTTTTTTTAGAAAATACCCTTATTTTTCAAAGATCCATCAATTTATCTTTGATCGAACGGCAAGACGATTATTACCTCGTTCTTTGTTTGCACGATCTTTATTAATGATTCTTATCCCATTATTGGTTACCCAACTTATATCCTTAGAATTGTTTTATGGAACATTTTTAAAAACAGTTTCAAGACGATTAACGGACATGGTAAGTGGCGAAGTAAGCTATGTCGTCAATCAGTTTGACGCCGTTCAATTTAGTAAACATCAATCTGATGCAACCCGACAAGTGCAAACTTATTTACAATTAAATATTGCGTGGTACCCTAATCAAAAATTAAATTTGAACCAGCGGAAAGTAAATCATGTTGTTGGGCCTGTAGACGAGTTATTAAGCCGTTCGTTGGCAGATCGTTTGGAGGTTCCTTTTATTACAGATTGGAACAGTTATACTGATCAAGTTAGGGTATCTGTGCAGTTAAAGCACGGTGTCTTAGATATTTTTATTGCAAAAAAACGTCTGACAGCTGGATCTGTATGGTTATTTGTGACTTGGATTGTCAGCAGTGCAATCATACTGTTTTTAATTGCTGGTGTTTTTGCTTGGGTACAGTTTCGTGCTATTCGGCGCTTATCAAAAGCTGTTGAAGCTTTTGGTAAAGGGAAGGATCCTGGCTTTTTATATCCTGTTGGATCAAAGGAATTACGCAAAGCAGCATCTTCATTTAATGTGATGAGGGAGCGTATTCTAAGATTTATTAAACAAAGAACCGTAATTTTGGCCAGTGTTTCCCATGACTTAAGGACACCTCTAACACGACTACGTTTAAGTTTAGCAATGTTACCTCAACAGGGTACAATTAATGCTCAGGATCAAGCACTTGATATCGCTGAAATGATTGGTGATATTGAAGAGATGGAGCAAATGATTTCTGGTTATCTCTCTTTTGCTAGAGGTGAGGGAACAGAAGAGCCAAAAATGACGGATATGGTTCAATTAACTGAGGATGCTGTGGCTGCAGCCTATCGTTCGGGTACTCAATTCTTATCTGCACATATTCCTGCCTCTTTACCGGATATGATGGTAAGAGCTGGTAGTATCAGACGTGTACTCGGTAATATTTTAGAAAATGCCAAGCATCATGGTGGTGAAGTGGAAATCAGGGTGCAAACGGATAAGCAGGGGATTATTTTTATCATTGATGATAATGGTCCGGGAATTCCAGTTGAAAGACGTGAAAGCGTATTTTTACCATTTGAAACAAGTAATCATCAAAAAGGGACTGGGTTGGGATTAGCCATAGCTCGAAATATTGTTCAAGGGCACGGTGGGGATATACAATTACAAAACAGCCCATTGGGTGGGCTGCGTGTTATCATCTTTATTCCAAATTAAATTGGCCCTAGCGTATAGTATTTCCAGAGCTGCCAACTCCGCCAGCGGTCGCGGGGTTGCTGCTGAGGGGACCACCGTTGTTGCCGGGTCCAAAAGTACTGCCCAGACCCATTGCACTGAGCGGAGAATATTGTCCAATATTACCCAGCAACTGTTGGAAGAAATTAGTTTTAGTCCCTGGGGTTGGGGTTGTTTCAGAAACCATCGCAACATTTTTAGCGTCTTTTTTACCCAAATGTTGGATTTTTTGTAGTGTACCATTTTGATCAAAATATAAAGATAGTACTTCTTGTTTTTTGATTCCAGGGTAAGATAGGGGAACCAGCTTGGTCATCATTGAAATATAAATCCAATTATTAGGATCAAAAGTCGCGTATGCGGTTGGGGACCCTAGAATTTCCATAACATCAGCTTTACTGGTGCTGCCAACCTGAAGTGATTTTAGGTCATTTTTGCCAATAATACTTCCCCTAGGTAAAGGGGGGGGCGAAAATGCAGAACAAGCAGACAAAGTTAGTCCTATTGATAAAATAGAAGCAAGATAAGCTTTTTTACTTGTGGTCCGAACAAAGGAAAAATAGGCTTTCGACGATGTTACAAGAGGTTTCTTATTGAAGCATGAACGCATGGTTGATAAATATTCCTCAAGCTGGATATAAAAATGATACTATTACCCTTAACAAATGCGTATTGTAGTTTATATAAAACTTCAACAAAAAAAAGCATACAAAGGAATAAAAATGAAAGCATGTTGCGAGTTTTCAAGGAAAGTGGCTTTAAGCCAAATTCAAAAAAAACCCTTAACGATTAAGGTTGAAGCAGATGAAGAAGAAAAAAAGAAATTAGCAACGCGCTTTTTTATTCCAAAAATTCACTCTTTAACATGTACATATCAATTGAAATATTATCATGGGGCCCAAATCAGAGCAAAGGGAAAGATTGAAGCATTGGTGACGCAAAATTGCGTAATTTCTTTAGAGGATTTTTTTGTTACGTTAAATGATACTTTTGAATTACTATTTTTGCCACTTAACAAAGTAACTGGGGAATTAGAGGAAATAGATGATCCAGATGTCATTCCATATGATAATGACATGATTGATTTGGGCGAAGTAACTGCTGAACAATTAGCCCTGTTTTTGGATCCTTATCCTCATAAAAGTGGTGCTGATAATCCTATGATTTATAAGGAGGATGATAGTAAAATTACTGAAAAAAAAGCGGTAGGAGAAAGCCCATTTAAGATTTTAGAAAAGTTAAAGAAAAAATAAAGGCTAAATAAGATAAAGAATGATTTTTTCTTAATTGGCTTGTCTTTTGTTGAAATAACGGATATTAACCGTGTGAAAACTGTATCGGATGATTATATTTCCATGCTTGCGCGGATTTATATAATCTGTTAAAAAATCTATTTTGTTTCAAATAATTTAATAAAATATTAAATCATTGCTCAAATTGATTTAATATACTGGGAAAGGTTAGGAGGGACTAATGGCTGTTCCTAAGAGAAAAACATCACCATCACGTCGCGGTATGCGTCGTAGTCATCACGCATTGCGTTCAGAAGCACATGCTGAATGCGGGAATTGTGGCGAATTAAAGCGTCCTCATCACGTTTGCAGTCACTGTGGACATTATGACGGTCGCGAGGTTGTTGCTGCTGGAAAAGCACTAAAAGTTGCTGTTCGCCAGTAATTTTGTTATCAAGGACCCTGTAAAGCAGATATCCTTTCAAGATTGGTGTGGCGTATTTATGTGTTTCGCATAAGGTATTGAAGGTTATGATTTTTGCAGGACATAAGCTGTAATTTATGAACATACAAGTTAATACCCAAGAAGAAATGACATATGATCTGGCCATAGATGCGATGGGGGGGGATAATGCTCCTGATATTGTAATCAAGGGTCTGGATGCCACTGCTCTTCGTCATTCTAATGTTAAGGTTTTGCTGATTGGTGATGAAGCAAAAATTGCCCCTCTGTTAAAACAATATCCGAGGGTAGCAGAGATTTGTACTATACGTCATACATCTGTATCCGTGCCTATGGATATGAAGCCAACAGCAGCCTTAAAATTAAGAGATTCCTCTTTACGTATGGCAATGGAAAGTGTTGCACAAAAAGAGTCGAAAGGGGTCGTCTCTGCTGGTAATAGTGGTGCCATGTTAGCATTGGCACAAATCATTGTAAAAACAATGCCTGGTATCGCTCGTCCAGCAATGGCAGCAATTAGCCCAACTGCAAAGGGCGATGTTGTAATGTTGGATCTGGGTGCGAATGTCGTTTGTGATTGTCGTAATCTGGTTGATTTTGCAATCATGGGCAATGCTTTTGCTAAAGCCGTTTTAGGTCTTCGCCATCCAACAATAGGTCTTTTAAACGTTGGTTCAGAAGAACTTAAGGGAGACGAGCGATTACGCGCAGCTGCAGATGTATTAAGAAACAGTCCTCTCTCTGATCAATTTCACGGTTTTATTGAAGGTCACGATATTACGGCTGGTACAACGGATATTATTGTGACAGATGGGTTTACGGGCAATGTTGCCTTGAAAACAGGTGAGGGTGCGTTAAAACTTGTATTTCATTTGTTAAAGCAAGTCTATACTTCTGGATTACGTGGAAAGCTTGGCTACTTGATGGTTCGCCCAGGTTTGGAACGTATGAAAGAATGGTTAGATCCCCGCCGTTATAATGGTGCTGTATTTGTCGGTTTAAACGGAGTGGTCGTAAAATCGCATGGTGGAGCAGACGAAGTAGGTTTCGCCTATGCTGTTGATGTCGCTATGGATATGATCACTCACGGATTTTATGAAGAAATTTTAACTGGTTTATCCCAGGTTAATCCAGCAGAAAATGCTGTGATGCCTAAGAAGTAATTTGAAGATTACGATTAAGCCAGGCTTGTATTTTAAGGAAAATTAATGGCGTATCGTTCACGTTTTGTTGGATTTGGTAGCTTTTTACCAAAAAATATTGTTTCGAACGAGGAATTGTCAAGGCGTGTCGATACCTCTGACGAATGGATTCGTGAGCGAACGGGGATTCGCCAAAGACATATTGTTTCCGACGGTGAAAATTGCACGTCTATGGCTGTTCATGCAGCACGACAGGCCATGGAATATGCCGGACTAACGGTCGATGATATTGATGCAGTTATAGTTGCCACATGTACTCCAGATCAGATTTTTCCAACAACGGCGGTCAAAGTTCAAAAAGAACTAGGAATGAAAAAAGGCTTTGCCTTTGATGTATCATCTGCATGTGCAGGATTTGTTTTTGGTTTATCCGTTGCTGATAATTTCATTCGCAATGGTCAAGCTAAAAATGTAATTTTGATTGGCAGTGAGGTTTATTCTCGTATTTTGGACTGGTCTGATCGCAGAACTTGTGTGTTGTTTGGTGATGGTGCTGGTGCAGTAGTCTTAAGTGCAGAGCAAACAAATGAAGATGTAGGGGTATTAGGGGTATATTTACATACAGATGGTCAATATTCTGACATTTTGTATGTTGATGGTGTTCCCTCACAAACTGCGGATCAGTGTTTTTTAAAAATGCAAGGTCAAGAAGTCTTTCGTCATGCAGTGACAAAGCTTTCAGAAGTGGTTGACGAGGCTTTGCAAGCGCATCAATTAGGGCACAAAGATATTGATTGGCTAGTACCTCATCAAGCAAATTTACGAATCATTAAAGGAATGGGTAAGAAATTAAATTTACCTGCTGAACGTGTCATTGTTACGGTAGATCGTCATGCTAATACGTCTGCGGCCTCTATTCCATTAGCTTTGAATGAGGCCGTTCGTGATGGCAGAATTAAGCAGGGTGATTTAATTGTGATTGAAGCCTTAGGAGGAGGGTTAAGTTGGGGGTCTTCTCTTGTTCGGTTATAAAATAATTGATTTTAAAAGATGTTTTACGCTAAAAGGGAGTATAAGAGTTAAAATTACTTAACTCTTCCTTTACGATTATTAACAACTTTTAACTATTGATTAAAATTAATATGCAAACTTTAACTCGAGCAGGATTGATCGAAAAACTTTACAGCCACGTGGGCCTATCACGTAGCGAATCTTCAGTATTATTAGAAGAGGTTTTAGAAAAAATAATCTCTACCTTAGAAGGTGGAGATTCTGTAAAAATTAGCGGTTTTGGAACATTTTCCGTAAGAAAAAAAGGCAGTCGTATCGGGCGTAACCCCAAAACAGGTGAAGAGGTCGTGATTGAGCCTCGCCTCGTTTTATCATTTCGCCCTAGTCAAATGTTAAAGAACCGTGTTAATGAAGGTATGATAAAACAAGTGTCTAGAAAGGGTTAACAATGACGGGTGGCACCTTTGATGTTTCTTCTGACGAATCAGAGGATAAATTCTTAAATACAGTTGAAGAAGACGATTCTAATTTAGAAGATGATAACGTAATTAAAAAAGATCCAGGTGCCTTTCGTACAATCAGTGAGGTCGCAGAGGAAATACAGGTTCCTCAGCATGTACTTCGTTTTTGGGAAACTCGTTTTACTCAGGTGCAACCTGTTAAACGTAGTGGTGGGCGTCGTTATTATCGTGCAGAAGATATTACATTACTTAAATATATTTCAGAACTGCTCTATGTTGATGGATATACGATTAAAGGTGTACAACGTCTTTTAGATGAAGATTTTTCTAAGTTTACACGTAAGGAAGAACAAATATCTTCTTCAGAAACATCTGCCGAAACAACACACAACGAAGATAAGATTGCTCCAGTATGTAATGACGTAGAAGCAACTACATCTTCTAGTACTGATAATTCCACAGCTTTAAATACATCTCCGCTCGATAATTTTCAAAACTTAGATTCGAGTTCATCAGAAATACATCTTTTACAAGAAAAGAACGCTTATTTAGTTGATTCTTTACGTTCTATTTTGGTTGAATTGCACGAGTTAAGAAAAATTATAGCGGATTCTTAATTTTAGGTTGATTGTCACTGTGGAGGCTGGTATACGGGTTTTTGTATTTTAACGGGCAGTAGCGCAGCCTGGTAGCGCATCAGTCTGGGGGACTGGGGGTCGTGGGTTCGAATCCCGCCTGCCCGATATGTTAAAATTACAATTTAAAGTCTTTTTTTCTCTGACGTCCAATTTTGCCATAGCATGATTAAAGCTGCCATAATCGCTGGGCCAACAAATAATCCAATCATTCCCCAGGTTTCTAATCCACCCAAAATTCCAATTAATACCCAAATAAATGGTAATTTAGTTGATCCACCAATTAATGCTGGTCGAATAAAGTGATCGGCGATAAAGACCACAACACTTCCAACGATTAATACAGTAATAGCGACGATAGAAGATACTTTTACCAGGGCTGTAATTGCCACAATTGCAATTGCAATTAGAGGGCAAAAAGGAATCATTGCTGCCACAGCTGTGATAATGCCAAATAGGGCAGAATGAGGGATACCTAACGCATAATAGGCGATACCTAAAATAACGCCTTGTCCCAATCCAACAAGAACAAGCCCTGCAACCGTGCCATGGATTGATGAAATCATTTGCTGCGCTATGGTTTCACCTTGTTTACCAAACAGGCGTCTTGAACCCCTTAAACATTGTTGGATAACAGATTTTCCATCTTTAAAAAGGAAAAACAGGGTTACCATAGAAAATAGGAATAATATTCCTCTATGTAGTAATTGAGATCCAACTTTTTGGGTAACGTATACACCATGGCTTAGATGTAAATTGGATAATAATGCAGATGCTGCAGCAGGATCGGCTAAATTATTATTCCACCAATTAATAAGATTGCTTTTGCCAAAAGGCAGGTTTTGCAAAAATTGTGGAGGGGGTACACCTTCTTTACTGACATGCATAATCCAAGTAAAAGCGGCTTGGATGTCCTTGGTTGCTTCAACGATGATCATGCTGAGCGGAATCATGAAAACAAGCGTGACAAAACATGAAAAGATTAGAGGTAATATAAAGTCAGGTCTCTTATATGGCCAATAATTTTGCGTTTTGACGTATATAGGCCAACAAGCAATGGCGAAAATACTGCCCCAAATTAAAGAAGAGATAAAGGACTTGATTGTATATAGACCAAGCAAAATTAAAAGAATTGTCAGGCACGTTTGTGCGATTGTCTGATTATGAATCTGTTCCGCAATGCTTAATTGTCGGGTTATATTAATGTCTGAATTTTTTTTATTTAAGGGCATAATATACCTTTATAATAATTGCATTTTAAAAAAAGTATTTTTAATTCGATTTTACGATCGAAAGGGCAAAAGCCTGAATAAATGCGGCTTCTTTCAAAGAATCATAGCGTCCGGATGCCCCGCCATGACCTGTATCCATATTAATTTTTAGCAATAAAGGATTGTTAGATGTATTATATTGGCGCAGTTTTGCGATCCACTTGGCGGGTTCCCAATAGGTCACGCGTGGATCGGTTAATCCACCAATGGCTAAAATTGCAGGATAAGGTTGTTTTTTAATATTATCGTAAGGTGAATAGCTAGCAATGTACTCATATGCTTTTTTGTCTGTGATCGGATTTCCCCATTCTGGCCATTCGGGGGGGGTCAAAGGTAACGATACATCAGACATTGTATTTAATACATCGACAAATGGTACAACAGCAATAATACCTGCGAATAAATCCGGACGTTCGTTGGCAATATATCCCATTAGCATTCCCCCAGCAGACCGCCCATCAGCAACAATTTGTCCAGCTTTGGTATAATTTTGTTGAATAAGGTGTTCTGCACAACTGATAAAATCTGTGAAACTATTTATTTTAAGAAATTTTCTGCCCTGTAAAAACCAATCCCATCCTTTCTCAGATCCGCCGCGAATATGCGCAACGGCATAAATCCAGCCATTATTTAAATAATTGAGTGCAGTAATGGAAAAAACAGGATCAATTGCATATCCATAAGATCCATATCCATATAACAATACAGAGGCAGAGCCATCCAAGGCGGTATTTTTGTGATAGGTTAGGGTAATAGGAACCAGCTCACCATCTGTTGCCTTGGCCCATAAGCGTTTTGTTTTATAATCGTCTGGGCAATGACCTGAAGGAATTTCTTGGGTTTTTAGAATTTCTTTTTCTCCCGTTGCCATATGATATCGATACCATTGCCGGGGTGTTGTTGGGGATTGATAGCTGTATCTTAACCAAGGGGTTTGATGATTTAAAATTGGATCAAGAGATAAAGTATAAGCTTCCTCATCGCCCGTTAATGTTGTTTCAGAGTTATTTTGATCTGTTATAACAATACGTGTGTTAACTTGATAACGTTCTAGTCTAACAAAATAATCTTGATAGGCGATCATATCCATCAAATAGCATTCTGGATCATGATCAACCCACGTTTGCCAATGAGTGCTATTAAGATGGAATGTGTCCAATTGGGTGACCGAAGGGATAGGCATGCGCATTAATTTAAAATTATCGGCCTGATCAATATTGGTTTTGATGATAAACTGACCATGCCAGTCGTTTAATTCGTATTGAATTCCTTGTTGTCTGGGCATTACACAAATTGGCGAATGCGTTGCTTGATGTGCAGGGATTAGCCAAACCTCACTTGTATCATGATCTTTTGCTGATATAAAAATCCACTGATTTGATAAACTGCGCTGAATTGACAGGAAAAAGCCAGGATCTTTTTCTGTGTAAATTAATGTATCGTTACCTGATGCAAGATCGCGTCTAAATATTTTGGTTGGGCGACCGTGATCATCCCGATAGATCCAAAATACGAATTGGTTACATCCTGAAAAAGTAAAATCCCCTGTACATTGTTCGATTGTGTGGGAAAGATATTGATTGGTTTGCAGGTTTTTAATCTGAACATTCCATATTTCTGACCCTTGGATATCTTCGGCATATGCTAGAAATTGATGATTGGGGCTGTGCTCGATATAACCAACCTTGTAGTAACTAAATTGCTTTGCATTAAGATTGGGATCGAGTAAAAGCTCTTCTTGAAGAGAATCAGAAGATTTACGGTAATAGGTCTTATATTCGTTGTTTTCTTCAAAACGAGAAAAATAGATCCACGCCCCGTCTTCCAGCTTAGGACTGGTATCTTTGGAAACAATTCTTTGCTTCATCTCGGAATATAATTTTTTTTGAAGAGATTCTGTTTCTTTTAAATATTCGCTTGTATATGTATTTTCTTCAATTAAGTAAGCTTCGATTTCTTTTTTAAGCACCTTAGGATTATGTAACACATCTTGCCAATGTTCGTCTTTTAGCCAGGCATAAGAGTCTGTGCGCTGATATCCGCATTGGTTAATTGCTATGGGATGTTGTGGTGCAGTTGGGGGCGTTATTTTTTTCATCATTTGTTTAAACCTTGTTAGTCGAAGAAGCAAAGTGATAAAATTATAGTAAATATAAGGATATTTTGATTTAAAATTACAAAAAGAAAGCAGTATAATATTTATAATCGTTTTGTAAAACAGATTAAGCTGACTGCGAAATGTAACTAATTATACTATCTATATTGTGCACAGGATCAGCATTATAAGTATTATAACGTAATATCACACAAAGTATGTTTAATATAAATATTTGTATATCTTTGAGTGAATATATTAGCCTATAAGCAATTTAAAGTTAGTTTTTGTAATGAAGTATGAAGAAGAAAATGAAAGAAAATAAGATACTAATCGTAGGTGCTGGATTTTCTGGTGCTGTTATTGGGCGTTTGTTGGCTGAAAACGATTTTGATGTTCACATTATTGATGAACGTTCTCATACGGCAGGAAATTGTTACTCAGAGCGAGATACAGAAACAGGGGTGATGGTTCATACTTATGGCCCTCATATTTTTCATACAGATAACGAAGAAGTATGGAACTTTGTTAATCAATATACAACAATGATGCCTTATGTTAATCGTGTAAAAACAACGGTTAATGGACAAGTATTTTCTTTGCCGATTAATTTGCATACAATTAATCAGTTTTTTCATAAAACTTTTTCCCCTGATGAAGCAAAAGAATTCATTAAGACAAAAGGAGATAGCTCGATTGCTGAACCTCAATCTTTTGAAGAACAAGCACTTAAATTCGTGGGTAAAGAGCTTTATGAAGCATTCTTTAAGGGTTATACCTTAAAACAGTGGGGATTGCATCCTTCTGAATTACCAGCTTCTATTTTAAAACGCTTGCCTGTTCGTTTTAACTATGATGATAATTATTTCAGCCATAAATTTCAAGGAATGCCAAAAGACGGTTATACTGTGATTGTTGATAGTATTATGGATCATAAAAATATTACAGTATCTTTGAATACAAAATTTAATAAAGCTGATCATGGAAAATATCGTCATATTTTTTATAGTGGTCCACTAGATGCGTATTTTGATTACCAACACGGACGCTTGGCTTATCGTACGTTAGATTTTGAAAAATTCACATATCAAGGGGATTATCAAGGTACAGCTGTGATGAATTATGGTGAAGAGTCGGTGCCTTATACGCGTATTACAGAGCATAAATATTTTGCCCCTTGGGAAAGTCATGAGGGTTCTGTGATGTATAAAGAATTTAGTCGTTTATGCACTGAAAAAGACTTACCATATTATCCAATTCGCTTAGTTGGCGAGATGACACAATTGGAACAATATGTAGACTTAGCTGAACAAGAAAATAATGTGACGTTTGTTGGTCGTTTAGGAACATATCGTTATTTAGATATGGATGTCACGATTGCAGAAGCATTAAAAACTGCTAGGGTATTTTTGGAAAATGCTCGTAACAACGAAAAAATGCCAGCATTTACGGTGGCAATGAAGTAAAGTAATTTTAGATTAAAAGCACTTAATTGTTTAGGTGCTTTTAATCAAGAATTGATAGTTTTTTAATATGAAAGTCGAGCATCTTTGACCATATCATATAGTTGGTTAATTGTTTTAAGATCTTTATATTTTTTATTTCTCAAAAACTCCCCAATTGCTGTTCGTATAAGGTCATTTATCCAATATAGATCAACAGTTTTGGAGGATTGACTACCATGAACTAACGCACATCGAGCTTTATATATTTCCTTAGTATGTTTTATAATTCCTTTTCTTCCTTCTTTATTTGTACCAACAATAAAAGCTAAACAATCTGCAATTTTATCGCCGATGCTTCTTTGAAATAATTGCTCTTCATTAAAAGAAAATAAAGATTCAAGAGCTATGCAAGTATAAATTAAAGAGTTTTTTTCTTCTTCACTACGTATAGATTCACCAACAGCAAGGCTGGCACTTAGAATACGTTTATGAATATCTGATATTTCTTTGGATTTTGGGTTGTTTTGAATTTTTTGATAGAAATTCCACAAATTTTGAAAGTGTTCATAAATATCAAGAGAGACTAGTTCATTGATAGATAGTTTTACGGTTGATTTTTGCCCCCCGGAACCTCCAACGAGCTGCCAGTCTTCATCTAAATATAAATAATGATAGAAATCAGTTATAAGTAAGTTACCCAACTCATCGTAAAATTCGCTTCCTGTTTTAATTTTATGATTGGAATTAGAATTGCCAGATATAAATAAGAGAAGTCGAATAAAATCCAGAGTATATAAAGAGATCTTTTTGTTATAGTGTTTATCATCAAGGTCTAAATGATAAATGTTAGCTTTAAAATATAAAGGATTTCCTCTTTTTTTTAAAAAATTAAACCAACTTCCAACCTGCTTAGTTTTATCATTGATATCGCAAAAATAACCTACTTCAAAGCAACCCATTTGAATGGGTTTTTGATTTTTTTCTAAATCAATGCCGACAATATTGGTAATGACTTGTGTTACTTCTCTTTCTAATGAGCGGAGTTCTTGAATAAATATGTTGATATTATCGAGTGTATAATTATATTCTTTCATTTTAGAAACAATTAATCTCTTGATAGTATAATCAGTAATGGTTTCATTTGAGAGCTTAGCTTTTTCATTAAGCATTTTAAGAGTATCATTTATATATAAATCAAATTTTTGCTTATCATTTACAGTATAAAAAATTCTTTTTGTTTGATTATTGTGCTCAAAGATTATTTTATTGTAAATCTCTTTAGAATTTTCGTTTTGAGGATAATCAAGATATATTGTTATTAGAGACAACAATTCATTTAATAATTCATAAAGTTGCATTTCATTTTCCAATATTATTTACATAGGCAATTATAACATTATTTTAATAAAATAATTTTCCTGCAAAATATAAAAATATTGTGTATAATCCGCCGATTAATAAAAATTAGAAACAGCAAGTTATAAATTAATGACAACAACTGATAATATTATTGAATATGTTTTAACGCTTTCTTGCCCTGATCAACCAGGAATAGTGGCAGCAATTTCAACAGGATTATTTGAGGCACAGGCAAATATTTTAGAATCTCAACAACATGATGATCCTTCGGGGCGTTTTTTTATGCGGGTTGTTTTTGCGTTGCAAGATCAAAGTACAGTCTATGACTGGTTGCACACTCGTTTAGAGGCGCTGGCAAGTCAATTTAATATGACATGGTCTTTGCATAATCGATTAAAACGCAAACGTGTGATGCTAATGGTTTCCAAGATGGATCATTGTTTGGTGGATTTATTGTATCGTTGGCGTATTGGTGAATTGCCGATTGAGCCTGTGGCGATTGTGGCGAATTATCCCAAAGAAGAATATGCGCATATTGAAATGAAGGATATTCCTTTTCATTATTTGCCGATTTCTAAGGATACTAAAAAAGAGCAAGAACAACAATTATGGGATATTATCAAAGAAACTCGGACAGAGTTGGTTGTTCTGGCACGATATATGCAGATTTTATCATCAGATATGGTGAAAAAGTTACCAGGTCAGTGTATTAACATCCATCACTCATTTTTGCCTGGTTTTAAAGGGGCAAAAGCCTATCATCAAGCTTTTGCGCGTGGGGTTAAATTGATCGGTGCAACAGCACATTATGTAACAGAGGATTTGGATGAAGGTCCAATTATCGAACAAGATGTTGAACGCGTTAGTCATCGTGATGTGCCCGAGGATCTAGTACGCAAAGGGCGTGATATTGAACGTCGTGTATTAGCAAAAGCCGTTCGCTATCATATTGAAAATCGTGTGATTTTGAATGGCAGTAAAACGGTTATATTTGCGGATTAGGAATTAAGGGAATAATTTTCCTCTCAATCCTGTTTTTAAGATTTGGGCATTGGCAGTTTTTTTTGAAATAATGCCTAATCTTAGAAACAAATCTATTAAAACCAAATTAATATTGAATTTAAAATCGTTAGTGGTGCAGACACGTTGGTAAGCATCTTCGATTTTCATTAATTCAAAGCCTGCAACCTCTCCATCATTTGGTGTGGGTTTAAAATCTTGTGGCAACCACAAATCGTAACAATACAAGACGTCGCGACGCAGCCCTTCGGGTCTAATCATGCTATAGGTGACCATACTGGTATATTCAGCTTGAGCAATCAAATCTTGTGGGATATTCGCCTCTTCCTCTGCCTCTTTGGCCAAGGCGGTTTGGTGGGTATGTCCTGCTGGAATACCCCCAGCAACAATATGATCCAATTTTCCAGGATCAAGGCGTTTGTGGGGTGAACGATGTCCAACCCAAAGGTAAACATCATTTCCTTTTTTAACCAATCCATTCAAGTGGACACCTGTTCCTATCATGCCCAACAAAGGTAAAACAGAACGGTCAATCTGACCAACTGGTTTTGCATAAGGGGTTGGATAGATATCAAATAATTCATTCATTGTTTTGGTGTGCTGATCTGCAATTAATCGTTGCCCTAATTCTTCTAAAGAGATATCAGGGGGAACGATATCAATTTTGTCTTGGTTTTGAACAACCCCATATTGGTACAGTGTTTGCATGAAATCAGGACGAACCCAGCCAATAATTTGTTTGTGCGCTTGCAAAGGTAAAAAATCTTGGCCAAGGTTGGCCGTATTACAATGTTGAATATGTTGTAATAAATTTTTAAATTCAGAGGGTTGCATAAATAACCTTTATTATTACTTTAACTACGTCAATTTAAAATAATATTTGTTTTAAGATGTAGTTCTGTATTTAGCTTTGATAATCTTCTAACATACAAACTTTATAACTTTTTTAAAATTTATTATGTCGCGATATTCAAAATTTCATTTTTCTAATAAGGATACTAATCGATCAGGTTGGTCGACTATGTGTGAATTATTGTCATATTTATGGCCACGTCATCAACCTATGATGCGCTTTCGCTTGATTTTTGCAACTGTTTTAATGTTGATTGCCAAGTTTACGGCACTTGGAATCCCTTATTTATACAGTAAAGTTGTTGACATTTTATCTAAAGATACTGGCCATGCTGTATTATATATTCCGCTATGGTTAATTTTAGGATACGGATTGGTTAGAATCTTGTCCAGTCTATGTTCGGAATTAAAAGATACTGTGTTTGCCCCTTTGCGTTTTCGGGTGGTTCGTACAATTACCTTACGATGCTTTGAACATATGCATCGTTTGTCCTTAAAATTCCATTTGAACCGGCATACAGGGGCGATTACCCGTGCCATAGAACGGGGTAGTGAAGGCGTTGAAACGATTTTACGTGTGGGTGTATTTAGTATTATCCCAACCTTAATTGAAGCGTTAATGGTTTTGTTGGTGATTAGTCACTTATATGATTGGCGTTATACGGTTTTGGTATGTTTGGCTATTTTAGCATATTTTCTGTTTACAATCTGGTTTACCTCTTGGCGTATCCAAATTCGCCGTAAAATGAATGAAATAAATAACGAGGCCAATAATCGTGCTTTGGATAGTTTATTAAACTATGAAACAGTCAAATATTTTGGCAATGAGGCACATGAAATTAAACGATATGATGATTCGTTGGCAAGATATGAAAAAGCCTCTGTAACGACGCAAATGACGTTAAATGGCCTTAACTTTGGTCAATCATTAATTATAGCCGTGGCGTTGACTGGGGTAATGATTTTGGCAGCACACGATATCGTTGCTGGTCAATTTTCAGTTGGTAAATTTGTATTGATTAATACGTATTTAATGCAGCTGTATCAACCCTTAAATTTTTTAGGAAGTATTTATTCTAATCTTCGAAAATCAATTGTTGATTTAGAAAATATGTTTTCTTTATTGGCACAAGATCCAGAGGTCGAAAATCAAGAAAATGCATTGGTCTTACCCGCTAGTTTATCAGAGGCAGGACCTGCCAAGATTGAATTTCGAGATGTATATTTTAGCTATGATGCTGATCGTGAAATTTTACGTGGAATCAATTTTATTGCAGAGCCAGCGCAACAAGTCGCAATCGTGGGACCAACGGGTGCTGGTAAATCAACAATTAGTCGATTGTTATTTCGATTTTACGACGTAAATTCGGGTGGGGTTTTTATTGATGGCCAAAATATTCGTGATTACGTTCAGTCGGATCTGCGGGCATCTATTGGGGTTGTGCCACAAGATACGGTTTTATTTAACGATACAATTGGATATAACATTGCCTATGGTCGTCTGGGCTGTGCCCAAGAAGATATTGAACATGCGGCAAAATTAGCACAGATTCATGATTTCATTAGTGGTTTACCTGACGGATACCAAACCTATGTGGGCGAGCGTGGTTTAAAATTATCTGGTGGTGAGAAACAACGTATCGCGATTGCTAGGGCTATTTTGAAAAATCCAAGGATTCTGATCTTAGATGAAGCTACTAGCGCATTAGATAGCCGCACAGAGCAAGCTATTCAACAAGCCTTAAATAACGTGGCTAGGGGGCGAACTGTGGTAACGATAGCACATCGTTTGTCAACTATTGTTCAGTCTGATTTGATCCTGGTGATGATTGATGGTCAGATTAAAGAACAAGGAACGCATGAATTCCTGCTTGCAAAAAATGGTTTTTATGCCAGTATGTGGGCAATTCAGTCAAAACAATCTGATGAATAACTTTATTTAGTGGAATTTTTTCAGATTTTGATGTAAAAAAGTGCTAAGACCCTTGACTATTGTTTCAATTTTCGTCATTAGGGCATAGTTAAGTATTTGTTATTGTTGCCGAGCATTCGTGTGTCGGCTTTATTACCCGAGGATAGAAAAATGTCTCGCCGTTGCCACATTACAGGCAAAGGCGTGTTGACAGGAAATAATGTCAGTCACGCCAATAATAAAAGTCGCCGTCGCTTTTTGCCTAATTTACAAGATTACTCTTTGTTATCTGATATTTTAGGTCATCGTATTCGTTTACGTGTAACCAATCATGGATTACGTACCATTGAACATAATGGTGGTTTGGATAACTTTTTGTTAACCACCCCGAATCGTAAACTTACCGAAGAAGCAATGGTTATTAAACGCCGTATTCTTCAAGCTCAAGAAAAGAAAGCTGCAGCAACTGCTTAATTTAAAGCATATAATGCTGTTGAATTTCTTTTAATGATCCCTCTTTAATAATTATATTTTAGAGGGCTTTCTACTTTAAGTCTATTTGATATTGACAATCAGTCATGTCTTTTCATCGTTTGTGGAGGTTTTTCCCTTGTCCGCCCAGTCTGAACTTTCAAAAATCCGTAATATAGGTATTACTGCGCATATTGATGCTGGTAAGACAACAACAACTGAACGTATTCTATATTATACAGGTGTCTCCCATAAGATTGGTGAGGTTCACGATGGAAACACCACAACCGATTATATGGATCAGGAACGTGAAAGGGGAATTACCATTACCTCTGCTGCGGTTACCTGTGAATGGAATAATCACCGTATCAATATTATCGACACCCCAGGCCATATCGATTTTAACATCGAAGTGAACCGTTCTTTGCGTGTTCTTGATGGTGCGGTGTTCGTTATTGAAGGCGTTGCTGGTGTTCAACCACAATCTGAAACCAACTGGCGTCTGGCTGATCGTTATAATGTTCCTCGTATTATCTATATTAACAAATTAGATCGTACTGGGGCGAATTTCGATTATGCGTTCAGCACATTAAAAGAAAAATTGGATATCGTTGCCATTCCACTGCAGTTCCCAATTGGTGCTGAAGAAAATCTTAAAGGGATCGTTGATCTTGTTGAGATGAAAGCCTTGATTTGGGAAGGTGATGAGCTGGGTGCAAAATACAATGTTGTCGAAATTCCCGAAGAATTAAAAGAAAAAGCTGTTGAATGGCGTCAAAATTTGTTAGATGCAGTTTTAGCTGTCGATGACGCTGCAATGGAAGAATATTTCGAAAAGGGCGATGTCTCTTTGGATGTTTTAAAGAAATGTATCAAAAAAGGTACTATTTCTGGGGAATTCCGTCCAGTTGTTTGTGGTTCTTCATTTAAAAACAAAGGGGTTCAGCCTTTATTGGATGCAATTATTGATTATCTACCAGCACCTGATGATGTTGAAGGTATTCGTATTGCACCACCAGAAGACGAAGAAGTTGATGAAAGCAAACTACCAATTATTCCAGTTGATCCAGATGGAAAATTTGCTGGTCTTGCGTTTAAAATCATCAACGATAAATATGGTTCACTAACCTTTGTTCGTGTTTATCGTGGTGTATTACGTTCTGGCGATACTGTATTAAATACAACCCATGGTCACAAAGAACGTATCGGCCGTATTTTCCAAATGCATGCTGATAAACGTCTTGAAATCAAAGAAGTTCACGCTGGTGATATTGCTGCATTTGTTGGTTTAAAAGATACCAAAACAGGGGATACCTTGGCAGATTCTAGCGATCCAGTTGTATTAGAACGTATGCAATTCCCAGTACCTGTTATTGATATTTCTGTTGAACCAAAAACTAAAGAAGCTGTCGAAAAAATGACACTTGCTTTACAAAAATTGGCAGCAGAAGATCCTTCATTGCAATTAAAAACAGACCAAGAAACAGGACAAACAATCCTTTCTGGTATGGGTGAATTGCACTTGGATATCATTATCGATCGTTTACGTCGTGAATATGGTGTGGATGCAAATATCGGCGCACCTCAGGTTGCTTATCGTGAAACTATTACCCAGTCCCACACTGAAACTTATACCCACAAAAAACAATCAGGTGGTGCAGGTCAGTTTGCTGAAGTAAAAATTATATTCGAACCTACCGAACGTAACGAAGGTATCGTGTTTGAAAATAAAATTGTTGGTGGTTCTGTTCCAAAAGAATATATTCCTGCGGTCGATAAAGGTATCAGAAACCAAGCATCAACAGGTGTTTTGGCTGGATTCCCAACAGTTGACTTTAAATTTACCCTTGTTGATGGTAAATATCATGATGTTGACTCTTCTGCATTAGCGTTCGAAATCGCGGGTAAGGCTTGTTTCCGTGAAGGAATGAAAAAAGCTGGGCCAGTGATTTTGGAACCAATTATGGATGTTGAAATTACAACACCTAATGATCACGTTGGGGACGTGGTGGGCGATCTTAATCGTCGTCGCGGGATGATTCAAAGCCAAGAAACATCAGGCAGCACCGTAATGGTTCGTGCTTTTGTTCCTTTGAAAGAAATGTTTGGATATATTTCTGATTTGCGTTCAATGACCAAAGGGCGTGCATCATTTACCATGCAGTTCCATCATTACGATCCTGTTCCTCGTAATGTTGCTGATGAAATTATCAGTCAATCTGCATAAGCACTATTGATTTATAGAGTGTAAAAAAAGCGGATGCCATATTGGTATCCGCTTTTTCAATAGCTTATGAAGGCTAATGATGACCACAGCACAATGGTTCGTGCGCTTTTTATTTATAAAGTTATTAATCAGAAATTATAAATATCGTTGAAGCTTTAAGCTTATCTTTTTTATTTAACATATAAATTCCAAATCATATTTGGTTCTGTAATTAAAAGATTGTGTATTTTGTTAATTGTGATCAGCGTAACGATTTTCATTTCGTTTGTAATTTAGTTTGTTATATTAGTTGCTATCCATACAAATATTTGAGCAAAATCGATTAAATTATTTTAATCTTAGACAGATATAGTAAATGAAACGAAACCATTAGGATTTTGAGGATAACTTTGTTAACTGTTCTGAAGCAATTTTATTGAGTAGTATAATAAAATTGCTGAATGCATCGAATGCAGCATTAATTTTTTCTTTGCCTTCTGTTACTTCGTGATGGTTAAATATAATATCATTGAAAAACTTTTGATCACTACCGATGGTGTGCCCAGTTTCATTTGAGAGATGAATGTTACCACAAAAGATTAATTCTTTATCATATTGTCGTTTAATTTGATCGGACAAAGGAAGTAGATTTTGAAACATTACATTTCCTGTGGCTTCCATGACTTCTATTAAAATTAGTCTTTGTTTTGCATTACTATTATAGATTAACCCAGTTAAGACATAAGTTAAATTCCTAACCGCTGAGGTCGAGTTGTCCCATAAACGTGTTAAGTGGTCGGTAAAAGTGGTAGAGTAATTTGCTTCCAGTAATTTTAAGTCATGTATAAACCATTTCCAATGACTTTGATCCTCCTCTGCGTGTACGTTAATGGCCTCTTCTATCTGATTTTTCGGAGATGGATATTTTAATACGTACCTGTTTAAATCTCCAAAACTCATAATAAAATGTGACATTACCGGTAAAATAGATACAAGTTTATCTTGCGCAGAAAATTCATTATTTTTTAACAAGTTAAATAGCGGTAATTGTGCAAATTGTTGCTTTTTATTATTTATGTATGGAATTATATGTTTCAACATGATACTTACTTTCTCAAAATTACGGTCTATCTATTAGGCGTCGTTTTTCAACAAACGGGTAAAAAAAGTAAAGTGTAGAAATAAGAATGATATATCGTAGTTATAAATTCAAAAAAGCTGTTCTTTTAATGAAATAGAACAGCTTTTTATATTAGGAATTTTGGTTATTGTACATAACCTCTACGGCTTTTTTGTAAAGGTACAAAATAATCAAAGCCCCAATAATAGAGAAGAAAAACCCTGCCTTTTCACCGCTGTGATATAGGTGTAAAAATTGTCCTAACCATGTAGCAAAGCTTGATCCAGCCATCCCTAAAATAATAGTGACGATTATTCCACCAGGTTGTTTACCTGGCATTAACATTTTGGCGATACCACCGATGATTAAACCGATAATAATTGCCCAGATGAATGTGAACATTTGATATTCCTTTGTCATAGACGAACAGTACATCTAATAAAATGTAGCGAAATCTGAGCAAAAACAATAGCATATAAAAAAATTTTAACCAAAAGCATGTAATCTGTGAATTAATGCAACACTAATTTCACGAATAAGATCAAAATTCTTTTGAATAGGTTTAAAGATCTGGCGATCATCCATCGCATAAGCGCCTTCGTTTCTAGGCCCTTTTGGTTCATAAAAATATAGGTCTGAAACGTGTTCTGCAGCTTGTGGAAATACATGTAACAATAAATTTAATGCTGTTGGAATTTCTAGACATAGGATTTTGGTCTCCAATGCCTCTTTACTAAATTCATGATAGGGCGAGAAATAGGGGATGTGTGTTGAAAGCATCCATATTTCCTCAATGACTGCTAAACGAATAGCATGCAGCAAGATTTCGTTGGCATCCATGCATGGTGCCTCTTTCCAAACAGAAAGTAAGGCGATGTGATCTGTTTGGATACGGTGAAAGGTTGCTTGGGTACTGGCCCAACAATTTAGTCTTTGGAGACCTTTTGCCAGGGTAATATACGATTCTTGGAAATCTGGATTACTTTCAGAAGATGCACGATCAAGCCAGATACCTGGGTCTAACATATAGATAATGGCACGTAAGACAGTGGTATTTGAATGTTTTAAAGCATGTCGAGCAAAGTCTAAAGACCGTTTAAATCGAGGGCTATTTTGCATCATTTCTTGGAAAAGTTCTGGATTGGCTGAAGCCGCTGTTCCAAGGCCCTGCAAGGTATTTGCACACCATCCCAATTGCTGTAAAATTGCATTATTTGGAATGGCACGTAATTCGCGTGGATGTTTAATATAAGCCTTTGTTGAAGAGGTATCGCTTTGCCTTACCGAAGAACGAGAACCTGTTCTATCAATTAAAGCAGGTCCAAAGGCACTGAGCAGTGTACCATATCCTTTATCTTTAACCAGCTCTTTCATTTCCGAGCTGATCGTTAAAAAGAAATCGGCACTAAAATCACTCTCATCATAGATGGGGTCATGAATTTCTGTATCAAAGTTAAAAATATGCTGTGCAATAATTGAAATAGTTGCATTTGCTAGTGCTTGAGATCCAAACAATAGATAACCATCACCTCCTTGGAATGCTGTTTCCTGACGTGTGCTAATTCCAAGTTGTTTGAAATATAATTCTGTTTTTTTAGGGGAAAGATATTGTAGCCGATCTTCCATGCTAAATGGATGCCCACCTCGTCCCATGCTTTCGCCATGGGTATCGAATAAAACGACCTCTACGTCAGTAAGATCGTATTTTTGTAAAAGTTTGGCAATTTTCTGACGTAATTTTTCAATTTGATAGGTTGCTGCAATTTGACCTATAAACCGTCCTGAATCTGAATATCCAAATTGTAAACATAATTTGCCTGTACGACGTAAGTAATCGCGCCAATGGGAAGAACGTAAAGCCTGCTCGATAATATTTGAACCATGTTGTAAAGCTTCGTCAGTTTCAAATAAAGGGGAAATCTCAACATGTTTTTCAATACCAAAAATACGTGCCAGCCATAATGCGACCAATAATGTGTATCCATTTTCGGTTTCAGCAATAAGGAAACGAATTGGTGTTTTATTATCAATATGTTTGACAATTTGGGTTAGTAACATCATCAAAATACTGGCTGAAGCTTTTTCAGTTAATAAAGATCCAAAATCAACAGGAATAGGGGATACTTCGCCCAATGCGTTGTTAATGGTGTTAAATAATGTTCGGGTATGAGATGGATTATCTGGATTACTGGTAATGCCCAGTCTTTGACGAGCCATATTATGGACTTGGACAGAATTAAGACGAACATGGGTGTGTGAAAGACTCATCCCATGAGTAAAAAAGCCAGCTTTAGCTATTAATAAATCAATTTTATGATTTTCATCAATCTGCTCTAGTGCTTGATCAAATAAGGGTTCTAGTTGCGCAGGGGAAAGTATTGCATCTTTTTTATTTTCAACAAGCAATCTTGCAAAATCAGAAAATTGATCAGGATCAGCTTCTTTGGGGCAATGTTCCAGTTGCTCATGAACTGTGTTTAAAGCTTTACTGACCTCTGTTTTAAGAGCTTCCGTGCCATGAGGTATAGCATTTAACTGATTATGTAATCGTTGAAGTTGTAACTCCTTCATTTCTAAACGAATACGTAGACTGTCCCACCAACCAATATCAGTTCGTCCATCAGTATCATATCCAACCCAGCTGCTTAATAAAATGGGGCAAGGGGTTAATTGTGTCCAATATTGTGGCCAATGGCGTTGTGCAGCATCGAACAAATAACGATTAAAAACGTCTAACGCATTTCGTGCTCGCTCAATGGCATGTATTGCCAAGTTTAATTCTTCATGAAGTGTTGGAGGAGTCGCACGTCGGTGTGTGGTGAAATAGGGAACTTGGGTTTGTTCGGTAATGGGCTGGCTGGCCAAATCTGCAAGGGCGATATAAACAGAGTTGGCTAGTGCAAATGTTGGATGGGCAGTAAAGACAGCAGCAAAATGGTTGTGTTCAACTTGTTTTTTAAACTCGTTAAAACTTTCAATTGAACCAGCGGGATGATGTTTGGTTGAATGTTGAATAATTTGTTCAACAATGGATTTAATACGGTGATCTATATTATCCTTGGTAGGGTTGTTGACATATCGTTGTAAATGCTTGGCGTGGGATAAAAAGGCTGAATCCCTAAGTTTTTGAATAATTTCCCTAAGCGCATCAAAAGAAAGTTCACCTGATTTTAATTGTTGTTTTATTTTTTGTGCTAATGTTAAAACAGGGTTTTCAATAGGTTCATGGTTTTGCTTTTCCATTAATTGAGTTGTTAAAGAAATAAGATATTTTAAAGACTCAGAAGGGGTTATTGATGCTTGGCTCATAAGTGAAATGTCCATATTTATAATAAAATAACGTTATATATATCGTTTATGATTAAATATTATTGATTAAATGAAAAGTTAAAAATTTTATTTATTTATTTCAGTTGTAAAGAAAAAGTCAAAAATGGTGGAAAAAACTCCCGATATTGATGTTCAGGCATGGAAAACGTTTATACGATATCGTCGTATAGCCACAGGATTGCTTGTCTTAATGGCTGTTCTAACACTAATTGGATATTTTTTACCATATTATGGTTTACTACAAGACAGTACATGGTTGCATGTTATTCGTGCAGGAACCCAGGCTGGATTTATCGGTGGGTTTGCGGATTGGTTTGCAGTGACGGCACTGTTTCGTCATCCGATGGGTCTGCCCATTCCACACACGGCAATTTTGCCCATGCAGCAACAGCGATTGGGAAAAGGATTAGGACGCTTCATTGCACGATATGTTTTTACAGAACATGAATTAAATGTTACGTTAAATAAGATTGATTTTCCAACAATCTTCGCTAATTATTTGTCAGACCCTGCAAATATGAAGATGTTTAGCACTCTATTGTTAAAATCGGTGCCCAGTTTGTTAGATCGTTTCGAAGATGGTCGTGCCAGTCAATTCGTTAGTCGAATTTTTGCACGTTTACTAGATGGAGAGTCGATTTCCCCTTTGGTTGTTAAATCTTTACGAACGATGATTGATAACGAACATCATCAAGAAGTTGTCTCGTTCTTACTACAAGTTCTTAAAAATAATTTAAAAGATAAAGAACAAAATTTAAAAACAATTATTCAAGATCGTGTCAGAGAGCAAGGTGGGCGTTTTGTGGGTTGGATGATTGGCAGCTCAATCGCAAGCAAAGTCTTACACGGTATCAGCAAGGAGATGGAACGGATCGACCCACAAAATTCTGAAATACGTCAAGGGGTCGCTGAATGGATTAAAAAAGAAATTGATAAATTCGAAAGCAATCCCGAACGGGGGGAAAAAATTTCTGAAGCTTTAAAAGTTTTTATCGAAAACGATAGTGTAAAAGAGTGGCGCGAAGATATTTGGCAAAAAATCCGTCGAATGGTTGAAGATGATGCTCGAAAAGAGGACGGATGGCTAAAAAATTTGATTGACGACATGGTATTATATTTATCGACGCAGCTACGCAACGATATTGCTTTACGCGAAAAAGTAACAAATACCATACGATCTGCTATTTTGAGGTCTTTACCTCGTACCCAAGAATGGTTGGTGGGGTTTACTGAGGCTGTTGTTACTGGGTGGGACAGTCAATCTTTGATTTCAAGGTTGGAATGTCGTGTTGGCAAGGATTTACAATATGTAAGGATCAATGGATCAATCATTGGTTTTTTAGTTGGTAGCTTATTATACATTATATTTTATGTTTTTTTTGACATTCAAACATAGTGATACATTCGAAAAATTTAATATTTATTCAACATTTACACAAATTGTTTATTGATTTTTTTTAAAAATCGTATTTATAAGATCTTATAAATGGACTAATGTAGTCCTATATAAAGATCATACTTTCGTTTTAAAGTATAAACTGGGTTTATTTTTAAGATTGAACAAGATTAATGTTGAAGCTATCAAAGCTAACAGACTATGCAACGATTCTTTTGATTCATCTAAGCCAACACCAGAAGACAGTCTCTTCTTCAGTATTGGCGGTGGAAACAGGGATACCTGAACCAACGGTGGCAAAAGTATTAAAAATGCTGACACGCTCTTCTTTAGTTAAGTCGTGCAGAGGGGCGGGAAGTGGTTATTTCTTAGAACATTCCTTAGCGGAAATAACGCTAGAGCAAGTTGTCAGAGCTATTGATGGTCCGATTGATTTGGTGAATTGTGACCAAGAAAGTTGTCGAATAACAACGGTTGAATGCAAGCTTAATGGCAAATGGAATATCGTAAGTCACCAAGTCAGAAGAGTGTTTGAAACAATTACTATCGCTGATTTAAAAAACAAACATGTTGCGACAGAATAGAATCGCATCGTGTTTTTAAAAAATAAAAATTCAAGAAACAGAGTAAAATGATGACGAAGCCAACTCAAGATCAGGCGCTATTAAAGCAGCTCGAGAATAATTCGTATAAGTGGGGATTTGAAACCAATATTGAGATGGATTTTGCCCCCAAGGGATTAAACGAAGATATCATTCGTCTGATTTCTGTGCGTAAAGAAGAACCTGAATGGATGCTGGAATGGCGATTAAAAGCTTATCGTTTATGGTTAACGATGGAGGCTCCAAACTGGGCAAAAGTTAATCATCCTGAAATTGATTATCAAGATTTACATTATTTTGCCGCCCCTAAAAAGAAACAAGGACCCAAGTCATTGGACGAGGTTGATCCAGAGTTATTGAGAACCTATGAAAAATTGGGGATTCCGTTAAAAGAGCGCGCCATCTTAGCAGGTGTAGAAGGGGCTGAAGAGGCAGATCATGCTATGCCTGTTGCTGTTGATGCTGTATTTGACAGTGTGTCTGTCGCAACAACATTTCGTGAGACTTTGGCCAAGGCTGGTGTTATTTTTTGTCCGATTTCTGAAGCTATTAAGACCTACCCTGAATTGGTTAAAAAATATTTGGGCAGTGTCGTTCCACAAGGGGATAACTATTATTCTGCCTTAAATTCAGCTGTTTTTACGGATGGCTCTTTTGTTTATGTGCCAAAAGGGGTACGTTGTCCGATGGAATTATCGACTTACTTTCGTATTAATGCAAGAAACACAGGTCAGTTTGAACGAACATTAATTATTGCTGATGACAAAGCTACGGTTTCTTACTTAGAAGGGTGTACAGCCCCCCAACGTGATGAAAATCAACTTCATGCTGCTGTTGTCGAATTGATTGCAATGGAAGATGCTTTCATCAAATATTCCACTGTACAAAATTGGTATCCAGGTGATAAAGATGGCAAAGGTGGGATTTATAATTTTGTAACCAAACGCGGGGCTTGTCGTGGTGCGCGTGCACGTATTTCATGGACGCAGGTCGAAACAGGGTCGGCAATTACTTGGAAATATCCATCTTGCATTTTACAAGGCGAGGGATCCATAGGCGAGTTTTATTCTGTTGCGGTGACAAATGGGCATCAACAAGCAGATACAGGTACAAAAATGATCCATATTGGGCCAAATACGCGCTCAACCATTCTAGCAAAAACAATCAGTGCTGGTAAGTCAGATAGTACATATCGTGGATTGGTTCGAATGTTACCTCGAGCAAAGGATGCGCGTAATTTCACAGAATGTGATAGTTTATTGATTGGTAATCAATGTGGGGCGCATACGGTTCCATATATCGAAAGCCAAAACAGTTCAGTTAAAATAGAGCATGAGGCAACAACCTCCAAAATTTCAGAAGAACAATTATTTTATTGCCAACAACGAGGCCTTTCAAAAGAGCAAGCGATAGGTCTGATTGTTAATGGGTTTTGTAAAGATGTATTAAAAGAACTTCCTATGGAATTCGCTGTCGAGGCGCAGCAGCTTTTGCAAATTAGTCTTGAAGGAAGTGTAGGTTAGGCGAAAAAATGAATAAGATTTTAGAAATTAAGAATTTACATGCATCTGTTATTGATGATTCTGCTGAGGATAGTCGCAAGGAAATTCTAAGAGGTGTTAATTTAACTATTCCTGCAGGGGAAACCCATGTGATTATGGGGCCTAATGGATCTGGTAAATCAACATTGTCTTATGTTTTATCAGGCCATCCAGATTATGAAGTGACCCAAGGATCTGTGACCTTTAAAGGTCAGGATCTGTTATCTATGTCTCCAGATGAACGTGCTGCTGCTGGGTTGTTTCTGGCTTTTCAAGCCCCTGTTGAATTGCCAGGTGTGAATAATGCTAATTTCTTGCGCACAGCAGTAAATTCAGTTCGTAAAGCCCGCGGTGAGGAAGAACTTGATCCTGTTAACTTTTTGAAATTGGTGAAAGAACTTGCGAAAAAGCTATCTTTTTCAACAGATATGTTAAAACGTAATGTGAATGTTGGTTTTTCTGGAGGGGAAAAGAAACGCAATGAGGTCTTGCAAATGACGCTACTACAGCCCTCTTTTGCAATTTTGGATGAAACCGACAGTGGTCTTGATATTGACGCGCTACGTATTGTTGCCGAAGGTGTTAAATCTTTACGTTCATCAAAATTTTCATCGCTTATTATTACCCATCATCAAAGATTATTGGATCACATTCAACCCGATTATATTCATGTTTTGGCAAAGGGACGAATTATTCATAAAGGTGGGCCAGAGCTTTCACGTCAATTAGAGGCAGAAGGATACGGACGTCTGGTTGGAGAGGCCGATGAATAAAGGGTCACAACACAATAAAGATTTAAAAGGATTAGAAGGGCTGCTGTCGCAAGTTACTGGAAAAGTCACGAACATTCAGCAACAAAAAGCAATTGCTTTTTTAACTAGTAATGGGTTACCAACCCGTAAAACAGAGGTCTGGAAATATACTGATCTAAAATGGATCAATCAGTATTCTTTTACTCAACCCCAATCTGTCTCTGATGAACAGGTTAAAATATGGTTGGCAAAGAATATTTTTTCTTCAGATGAGTTAGCAAAATTGCCGCGTCTCGTTACGGTTAATGGAAAAATTTATACTGAATTTTCAACTTTATTGAATCATCCCAGCTTTGATATTCAAAAAGATACGGGTCTGTATGGGAATCTAGCATGTCCCGATCGGGATGTTATGACAGCTTTGAATTATGCCATGGGTGGACAAGCTGTACAATTAAAGATTGCAAAAGGTCAACAAGGCGGAACTATTTTGCTTATTAATCTTGGTTACGCCACAGATGGTGAAACCATTGCATTTCATCCAAGATTTCAGGTAGTTCTGGATGATCACGCCCAGTTGTCAATCGTAGAATTTAATGTTGGATCAGGAATCTATTTTACGAATCCTGTTTGCGAATTTATCGTTGGTCCCCATGCGGATTTACAATATAACAAATTGGTAAATTCGTCATTGCAAAGTTATATTTGTTCTAATGCTTATATCAGTCTTGCTGATCATGCGAAATATCGTCAATTTTTAATGACCAAAGGGGCAGCTTTCTCACGACAAGAAGTTTATTTATCGCTTAAAGGTGAGTGGAGTGATGCTGCATTTCATGCTGTTCAGACGTTGAGTGGTAAACAACATGCTGATATTACCGCATTGGTTTCTCATCTTGCACCGCATTGTCGTTCTGAACAAAATGTAAAAAATATTTTGTCTGATCGCAGTCATGGGGTTTTTCAGGGGAAAGTTTATGTTGATCAGCATGCTCAAAAAACCGATGCACAACAACAAAATCAGGCATTGTTGCTTTCTGATCAATCAGAAATAAATACCAAACCTGAATTAGAGATATATGCAGATGATGTCAAATGTTCGCATGGGGCGACGGTGGGGGCACTGGATCAAGAGCAATTATTTTTCTTAATGTCCAGAGGTATACCACACGATCAAGCTAGGCAGATTTTAATTAATGCCTTTATTGCTGCTGCCGTCGATGTTGTAGAGGATCCAATTGCTAAGACATTGTTGAAAGAACAATTGGGTGTTGAGATTGTAGAGGATATAACATGATTAATTCATCAGTGCATTATGATGTTGAAAAAATCAGACAGGATTTCCCTATATTAAACCAAAAAATACGTGGTAAACCTTTCGTTTTTTTAGATAGTGGGGCCTCAGCACAAAAACCAATACAAGTTATCGAGGCAATGCAACATGCTGTATTTACACAATATGCCAATGTGCATCGTGGCGCATACAGTATGAGCGAGGCAATGACGGACCAATATGAAAATATTCGTCAAAAAATTGCAGATTTTATGGGGGCTAAAACTGCTGAAGAAATTGTTTTTACCAAAAATAGTACTGAAGCAATCAATCTGGTCGCCCATTCTTTTGGGTCGTTATTAAAACCAGGTCAAGGGGTTGTAATTACAGAGATGGAACATCATGCCAATCTTGTCCCTTGGCAGATGTTGCGTGATCGCATTGGAATTCATTTGCATATTGCTCCTATTACCGATGATGGAGATTTGGATTTATTGGCATTCGAGCAGATTTTGAGAGACCATGATATTGGACTGGTTGCTGTAACGCATATGTCTAATGTGCTGGGCACTATTAATCCAGTTAAAATGATTATTGAAATGGCTCATCAAAATGGTGCAAAAATCTTATTGGATGGCAGTCAGGGGATTGTCCATCAGCACGTTAATGTGCAAGATTTAGATGCCGATTTCTATGTCTTTACAGGCCATAAATTATATGGTCCCACAGGTATTGGGGTCTTATGGGGTAAAAAAGAACTATTGGAAATAATGCCACCTTTTATGGGTGGGGGGGACATGATTGATCGTGTCACTTTTGAAAAATCTACATGGGCGCTACCTCCAACTAAATTTGAGGCAGGTACACAACCTATTTTAGAGGTCGTAGGTCTAGGTGCGGCGATCGATTATGTTTTATCAATTGGTTACGATGCAATTATCCAGCATGACGAGAAATTGGTCGATTACACGCTTGCACAAATGGCTGCAATTGATGGCTTAACTGTTCTAGGTAATCCTGAAAAAAGAGGCGGTGTCATTGCCTTTACCCTTCAGAACGCCCATGCACATGATATCGCGACATTATTAGACCAAAATGGAATCGCCGTTCGAGCCGGAACGCATTGTGCTGAGCCGTTATTAAACCGTCTACATCAAACCAGTGTTGCCCGTGCAAGTTTTGGTTTATACACAACATTTGGTGAAATTGATTTCTTTATAAAAACATTGAAATTAATTCAACGAATGCTTATTAAATAAGTAGTATTTTTTTTACTATTTTATAGTATGGTTATTATTCTAACTTAACAAGTTTGATTGATCTATGAAACATATAGAAACATCTTTGGTTAATGACAGTAATCCTGCAAGTTCCTCTGAGAATATAGCGCAAGAATTGGCTAAACGACAGGACTGCGTTGACGTCTGGACACCTGATAATGAAGGGAATAAAGACGCGTCTCAAGCTTCAAAGACTCATAGTATCGATGAAAATGCAATCATTGATGCAATCTCTACGGTTTACGATCCAGAAATTCCAGTAAATGTTTATGAATTAGGATTAATTTATGCGATAGATTTGCATGATGATGGTCGGATTAATGTTGAGATGACTCTAACAGCTCCCAATTGTCCAAGTGCACAAGAATTGCCTGTAATGATACAACAAGCTATTGAAAAAGTGCCTGGTGTAACCCAAGTACAAGTTAATGTTGTTTGGGATCCTCCTTGGGACGTATCTCGTATGAGTGACGAAGCAAGATTAACTTTGAACATGTTTTGAACTTTTATCTATTCTATGCCTGACTTTATAACAACCTTTAACAAGGTTGTTTTTTTTTATCATAACTTAGCGTTTCGATATAATTTCATGTACTGATATAATGCAATTTCGTTTAAATATAATGCTTATTTAGAATTCAATAAGGTTTAGTATGTCCAAAGTTGCTGTCGCTTTATTCGTCAAAAATGAACGCGCCGATATTGCTGGTTGGATCGCATGGTATCAGGCGTTTGGCATAGATAGACTTTATATCTTTGATGATCATTCTACAGATGGGACGTATGAGATTTTGCAGGCAGCTGCAAAATTATATGATATTCAATTATTTCGAACTAATCCTATAGATCAACCAAATTTTTATTGGCGCCAGAGAGATGCATTCATGGCTGCTGCTTCAATGGCAAAAGGGCAGTATGATTGGATTGGATTTTTTGATGCTGATGAATATGTATATTTAACAGATCATGATCGATTTTCTGATTTTTTAGACCAGTTTCCACACGCAGATGCGGTGGCGATCAATTGGTGTATTTATGGAAATGCAAAAAGGGTATTATTTCCTAAGGGGCATGTTGTTGAAACATTCACCTATCATTCTTCTATGATGTTGGGTGATAACCAACAAGTCAAAAGTTTTATACGCCCTGAAAAATTAGGTGGAAATTATATTAACCCTCATCAATTTGACGTTGATATGAAAAAATATGTAGATACCGAGGGAAATAATTTCGAATGGCGTGGGCCCAATAAGGATATAACGTGGAGTGGGGCCAAGGTAATGCATTTCATTTGTCGCAGTATGGAGCATTATGTCGAACGTATTCGACGTAGAAAAAGTGATCTCGGCGATAGTTTTGAACATTGGCAGTGCTTTAGTCTACCATATATTAATATGCAGGATCAAAATCCTTTGCGCATGATGCCATTGGTGAATAAGCATTTTATCCAAATTGAAGAACAGCTTTGGCAGTATGCAAGACATAAAATGGAAGAAGAAATTTTCAAAGCTGCATTATCTTTTCATTCTGTTCCTTATAATATTCCAGCTTCTTCTTTTTCTCAGCAATCGTTGTACGATCGTCTAAAGAAACAAATACAAGGTGAGAGCGATAAACCAATTGTTGTCCGTTTAACGAATGGACATAAGAGGCATCTATATATTTCCAATTATTCTCAGAAATTGATGTTTGCTTCTGATTTAGAAGCAGAGATTAAATATTTGTTGCCTATTTATGGAATTGTTTTTCCGTATTTACCCAATTCCATTATCCTTACTGTTTTGTTTGAAAAAAAATATCATTCTACTCCTTTTGCTATCGATGGTCAGTTATTGCTGTTTTTTGAACATTATTTCCGACCAATATATCTTTCTGATATGCAAAAATACGCGTTAACTTCTCTTTATGATGAGAAATTGTTGGGATATTCGGCAGAGAATACTCAATCTGTATTTTTATATGATCGAAGTGCCAAGAAAGAAGATATGAATGATTTATGGGACTTAGAGGTTTGTTATCAAGATCAGAATCTTATCGACGATAACATTAAAGTCGATTTAATTGATCATCAAACAACATTAAAAGAACTATTGTCTGTTCTTACAATGATACCACACCACAACTATCGTGAATTTATTCGATTATGTGTGCATTTAAACGATTGTGAGAGGGCAAAGCTTAATACGTTATTACCTGGGATATTATCGCGTTTTCTAGAGTAATCAAAGCTAAGTCTGTTACGATATTGTAATGACTCAACTTTGTTTACTATAGGAAATTATAAAAGTGCTATTTTCTAAAAGGTGATAGCATAAAAGCAGGAACAAATTGTCCAAAACCAATAACGGGGGTATTATCGTCAGGCAGGGATTGTGATAACGGAATACGTGGAACAGGAAGGTTACTTTTTGACTTTCCTTGCTTTTGACGTTTTTGAGGTTGTCCATCTTTGGGTTTAACTGAATTTGATTTATGATTTTTTGATTTTAATGAAGTATTATCATCAGAAATTTCAATAGATTCGTTTTCCAAATCAAGACGAGGTATTGATGTTTTGGTTAATGTTTCGATTGCTTGGATAACTTCTAAATCATCTTCTGTTGCCAGACTATAAGCATAACCGCTGCGGCCTGCGCGACCTGTGCGACCAATACGGTGGACATAATCTTCGGCTTGGCGGGGTAAGTCATAATTGAACACATGTGTTAGCTGATCAATATCAATCCCTCTCGCTGCAATGTCAGAACATACTAGAAATTGAATATCGCCCTTTTTAAAGCTATCTAACGTTTTGGTACGGTGTTGTTGAGTTAGATCACCGTGTAATGCCTCACTTTGGAATCCGTGTCTTTTTAGAGATCGGGTTAGAATATCGACATCTCTTTTGCGATTACAAAAGATAATTGCGTTTTGCACTTCATCATTGCGTAATAATTTTCTTAAAACCGCTCTTTTTCTTTTTTCAGGAACAATTACCAATCCTGTTTCAATCGTAGTTGCAAGCGATGAAGGCGGGGCAACGGTGACTTCTTGAGGGTTAGAAAGAAAAGAATCGGTTAGTTTTCTGATATCGTCAGACATTGTAGCGGAGAGTAACAGCGTTTGTCTGTTTTTGGGCAAATATGAGATGATTTTTTCGACATCAGGTATAAACCCCATATCCAACATACGATCGGCTTCGTCAATGACAAGAATCTTGATCTGAGTCAGTAAAATTGCCCCCTTATCAAATAGATCCATCAACCTGCCTGGGGTTGCAATAATAATATCAACACCTCGGTTTAATGTTTCTTTTTGATCATTCATACTTTCCCCACCCATTAAAAGTGCATAGGAAAGTTTTAGATAATTGCTGTATTGCTTTAGATTATCTGCAACTTGTAAAGCAAGTTCACGAGTTGGTTCTAATATTAAGGCCCTTGGCATACGGGCACGTCCTTTACTGCTTGAAAGAATTTCAAGAATAGGTAAAGTAAATGACGCTGTTTTTCCTGTCCCTGTTTGTGCAATTCCAACCAAATCATGATTTTGCAAGATAATCGGGATAGCTTGGGCCTGGATCTGAGTGGGATTTCTATATCCCATCTCGTCGATAGCCTTCATAATTGGTTTTGATAATCCCAAATGACTAAATAAAACCTCATGATTAATTTGTGTGCTTGGAGAGGTTATATCAGAATTGGGTTGTGTTTTTGTTGCGTTATTAGAACTAGCAGGCAAATGAATTTCTACCATTTATGTCAATGAATATAAAACTGAATTGATTAAAATATAATCTTGCTTTTGTTATATTAATATAAACATAAATAATCAATGATTATATGTAATTTAAGATTGTAAATGTTATAGTGAAAATAACGTTTAAGAAATATATGTTAGAACAAAATCGATAATTCCTAAGAATACAATTAGTTTTAATGGATTGTTAATTTGTGTAAATAGGTTGGGTTTAGGACGTAGTGCTCGTCGTGCTTTGCGATATGACGTTGTAAAAATATAAAACTGCATTACAATCATTATCAAAATCAGTAATATCGATCCGTACACAGCCCACAATGTATGATCCTTAAAAGAAGGAGATATTAGTAAAGTTGCTTGCGTAATAAAGGCAATTGGGCCACTGATCCAACTAAATTGAAAAAGCTTTCGTAAGCACTGTAGTTGTACTGAATTTTTTTGTGTAGGATCCAGTAAGCTTAAACATGATTGCACACCAAAGGCATAGTAAAAAATGCTGCCAATCCATAAAGCCATTGAAATAGCATGTAATGTACAAATAGGCCCCCAATAAAAAGCGGTTTCAGACATGGTTTCTCCGTATACTCATTGATAATAAGATGATGTACTCAAATATAAAATTTTTATGTTAATATAAACCAATAAAATAAAAATTTGTGATGATTTTATTTTATTTCTATAAAAAGGGGGGCGCACTTTCATGATGCAAGATAGGATGACATTCGCACTTCCAACACCCAAGCAAATGGAAAAAATAGATCAAGAGGCTGCTAAAACGATTGCTGCCTCTCAATTGATGGAAAATGCAGGTTGGTGTGTAACAAGAGAGATTCTAAGACATTATTCTCCATGTCGCACGATTATATTATGCGGACCAGGTAACAATGGAGGAGATGGTTATGTTGTTGCCCGTCTATTAGCTAAGGAAGGATGGCCAGTTACAGTAATGGCCTTTGGTTCACCTAAAGCAGGTAGTCAAGCGGATAGTGCTGCAATGCAATGGATGGAAAAAACCATTTCTCCATCAGAAAATGATGTCGCACAGGCAGAACTGGTTATAGATGCGATTTTTGGAGCTGGATTAAAACGAGATCTCGATCCTTCGATAGTCGCAATTTTAAAAAAAGCTAAACGTTTGGTGGCTATTGATATACCTAGCGGAGTGGATGGTGCAACTGGTGCAATTTACGGATATGCGCCCCATGCAGAATTAACCGTGACGTTCTTTAGGGCTAAGCCAGGACATTATTTGTTTCCTGGAAAAGTTCATATTGGCAAGTTGGTAATAAAAGATATCGGAATTCCTCTACGTGTGTTGGATTGTGTCCCTATTTCTACATGGTTAAATGAACCTGGTCTTTGGCATCTTCCTGTTTCGGCGGTTGATGATTACAAATATCGTCGTGGAGTGGTTAGTATTATTGGCGGTGCCAAAGTAACGGGGGCTGCGCGTTTATCAGCTTTATCAGCTTTAAATAGTGGGGCAGGGTTAGTTTGTATTTTCCCAACAAGGCAAGACACCACTATTTATTCCTTGTCTTCACCTTGCCTGATGATTGATCATCACGACCTTGAAACTGTACTACATGATCAACGTCGACAAGTTTGGGTATGCGGGCCAGGATTAACCGAGAATGAAGTCAAAGAAAATTTACCACAATTGTTGGCTTCAAAACGACACGTTGTCGCTGATGCGGGTGCTTTCTTACCAGGTCAGAGTCATTTGTTGAAAGGTGTTTCAATTATGACCCCACATATCGGCGAATTTACGCGCGTCTTTGGAACTGTTGAATCGAATCGCATCCAAAAAGTTCAGCAAGTTGCAAAAGACATGGAGTGTGTCGTTGTATTAAAAGGGCCTGACACAATAATTGCTGGGCCCGATGGCAGAGTAGCGATTAATCAACATGCTTCTTCTAGATTAGCCACGGCAGGTTCTGGAGATGTATTATCGGGTGTTATTGCTACATTTCTTGCTGCTGGTATGAAACCATGGGAGGCAGCTTGTGCAGGGGTGTGGGTGCATGGTCAAGCAGCTTTATTGTGTAAGCACGATTGGCCATCGGCAGAAATGATTGCAGGTCATATGGGAAAAGCCCGAGATTTAGCGAAAATATCAGAAAAATAAAAAAAAAATTACTTTTTTAAAAAAGAGGTTGCTCAAATCAAAATAGTGCGTTAATAAAACAACCACAAAGCACGGATGTGCGGATGTGGTGAAATTGGTAGACACGCTAGACTTAGAATCTAGTGGCGTGAGTCGTGGGGGTTCAAGTCCCTCCATCCGCACCAAAAAACGAATTGCTAATAAGCACGTTTTTTTGAGCATGCATTAAAATCCGTTAAAAAATTCTTAACACGCCCAATGGGGGCAAGACACACTTTGACCGAGAGGATGGGCCTGGCTAATGCAGGTTACTGAGACGCTTTCTGAAAGCCTAAAACGTGGCTTTACAATCGTAATTGAAGAATCACAACTCGCAGAAAAAAGAAATGCACGTTTAGCAGAAATGGGGCATCAGATGAATATACCAGGGTTCCGTCCTGGAAAAGTTCCTCTTCCTGTTGTTAAACAACGTTATGGCGAAACAGTTCAAAATGAAGTTGTTAACGAAGCCGTTTCAGATGCGATTAAAACGACTCTTGAAGAAAGAGGTCTTCGTGCAGCTTCTCAACCAAAAATATCACTTAAAGAAGGCTATAAAGAAGGCGACGATCTTGAATTTTCTTTTGAAGTTGAATTAATTCCTGATTTTGAAGTGCCTGATTTTAAAGGGATTGAATTAACCCGTTTGAAAGCAACGCCAGATGAAGCAGCTTTGAACAAAGCTTTAAATGCGGTTGCGGAACGTCAACGTGACTTTAAAGATATCGAAGAAAAACGTCCAGCTGCCCAAGGTGATGTTCTCGTTGTTGATTTTGTTGGTAAAATCAATGGTATCCCGTTTGATGGTGGTACAGCTAATGATGTCAATGTTGAAATTGGTGGTAGTGGATTTATTCCTGGATTTGCTGAACAAATTGAAGGAATGTCCCCAGGTGAAGAAAAGCAAATCAAAGTAACATTTCCAGAAAATTATCAAGCTGCAAATCTAGCCGGTAAAGAAGCAACATTTGATATTAAAGCAAAGGGGTTAAAGCAAGCTGTTACCCCAGAAATTAATGATGAATTTGCAAAAAAAGTTGGTTTGGAAAGTCTTGACAATTTAAAAGATGTTATCAGTAAACAAATATCCTCAGAATATGATCAACTTTCTCATATGCGTGTAAAGCGTGATCTCTTAGACGTATTAGCTGAAAAAGTTGATTTTGAAATTCCGGTAGGGTTGTTAGAAGCGGAATTTAACCAAATCTGGCAACGTGTCGAAGCTGATCGTAAAGCAGATCGTCTTGAAGAAGAAGATAAACAAAAAGACGAAGAAACTTTGAAAGCTGATTACCGCAAAATTGCTGAACGTCGTGTGAGATTAGGGTTGTTATTAGTTGAAATTGGTCGTCTCAACTCAATTTCAGTGACTGAAGAGGAACTAACGCAAGCCATGCGTAATGAAGCTATGCGTTATCCTGGAAAAGAAAAGGAAGTTATTGAATTTTTCCAAAAAAATCCTCAGGCGATAGATTCTTTACGTGGTCCAATTTATGAAAATAAAGTGGTTGATTATATTCTAGAGCTTGCAAAAATTGATGAAAAAGAAGTAAGCGTTGAAGAATTAGCAGAAATGCCAGCTTCAAAAGTTTAATCTTTTTGTTTGAAGTCTAAAAATGAATGTCTAGATTTGCGTCTGGACATTCATTTTTTTTGTATTTTGGTATAAGTTTATTTAAATTTTATTTTATTTACCTATATGTTTAAGATACATATAGGTAAATAAAACTAGTTTAGAATTTTAGGAAGAAAACTGATGAGGGATTCACAGCCTCTGGAAATTTATGATAATACTCTTGTACCTATGGTGGTAGAGCAAACCTCAAGAGGTGAACGTGCTTTTGATATTTATTCTCGATTATTAAAAGAACGAATCATTTTTTTGACAGGGCCCGTATTTGATCAGGTTGCTTCACTAATCTCTGCGCAATTATTATATTTGGAAAGTATTAATCCTAAAAAAGAGATTTCTTTTTATATTAACAGTCCAGGCGGTGTCGTTTCCGCAGGATTAGCCATCTATGACACAATGCAATATATTCGTTGTCCCGTCAGTACGGTGTGCATCGGTCAGGCAGCATCTATGGGATCTTTGTTGTTATGTGGTGGTGAAAAGGGACAGCGTTTTGCTTTGCCTAACGCACGTATTATGGTTCATCAACCTTCAGGTGGGGCCCAGGGTCAAGCCAGTGATATAGAAATCCAAGCGAAAGAGATTCTTGCTATTCGTAAAAAATTAAATGAGATATATAACGTTCATACTGGCAGAACATTAGAAGAAATAGAACAACGTCTTGAAAGAGACAGTTATATGTCTCCTGAAGAAGCAAAAGATTTTGGTATTATTGATCAGGTTGTTCGAAAAAGGGATATTGATTTATCCAAAGACTAGATCACATAAGTTTTTTCTGAATAGATTATTTTCAAACTGTTTTCCTTATTGATGAACTATGTTTTGGGCGGAGTAATGCTGTTCTTAAGGTCATTTAAGGGTGGGAGTAAAGATGACTGATAAAAGTAATGATTCCAAAAATGCACTTTATTGCTCTTTTTGCGGTAAATCTCAGCACGAAGTCCGTAAGCTGATCGCAGGTCCTACGGTTTTTATTTGTGATGAGTGTGTTGAGTTGTGCATGGATATCGTGCGTGAGGAAAATAAAACTCAAATTACAAAAGAGCATGAAAACCTACCAACACCTAAAGAAATCTGCAAAATTTTAGACGACTATGTTATTGGTCAAAAAGACGCCAAGAAGGTACTGTCCGTTGCTGTTCATAATCATTATAAACGGTTGAACCAACTGGACAGAGCTGGAGACGTTGAAATTGCAAAGTCAAATATTTTGCTCATTGGTCCTACAGGGACAGGAAAGACCTTACTTGCTCAAACTTTGGCCAGAATCATCGATGTGCCTTTTACAATGGCTGATGCGACCACATTGACAGAAGCAGGTTATGTGGGGGAAGATGTCGAAAATATAATTCTCAAATTATTGCAGGCCGCAGATTATAATGTAGAGAGAGCACAAAGGGGGATTGTTTACATCGATGAAATTGATAAAATTTCTCGTAAATCTGATAATCCTTCAATAACTCGTGATGTTAGTGGTGAAGGGGTCCAGCAGGCTTTATTAAAATTAATGGAAGGTACTGTTGCCTCTGTTCCTCCTCAGGGAGGGCGTAAGCATCCACAACAAGAATTTTTGCAAGTTGATACTACAAATATGCTATTTATATGTGGTGGTGCGTTCGCAGGTTTAGATAAAATTATCAGTGCTAGAAGTGTTGGTTATGGAATTGGTTTTGGTGTAGAGGTTAATGAACCCGATAGTCATACTATTGGTCAGTTATTTCGACAGTTAGAACCTGAGGATTTGATGAAATTTGGTCTAATTCCTGAATTTATAGGGCGTTTGCCTGTAATTGCAACGCTAGATGATTTAGACGAGCAAGCGTTGATTCAGATTTTGACGCAGCCTAAAAATGCTTTGATCAAACAGTACCAAAAATTGTTTGAGATGGAACAGGTGCAATTAACATTTACTGATAGTGCTGTAGAAGAAGTTGCAAAAAAAGCAATAGAACGTAAAACTGGGGCTAGAGGATTAAGATCTATCTTAGAAAAAATATTATTATCTACAATGTTTGAATTGCCAGACCTTAAAGATGTAAGTGAAGTTGTTGTAAATAAAGAGGTTGTTGGCCATATTGAAGATCCTGTTTATGTTTATGATGCAAAAAAGAAAAAAACAGAAAAAAGTGCTTAATCTAATAGGTTCATAAATTATGAGTAAGTAAAAAGGATCTGTGATCACAGATCCTTTTTTAAATTTATTTATAAAGGGTTAATAGCAATACATATTGTATTTTTTTGTGTAAGAATTATATCTATTATAGGTTTCATGAGTCTGATTGCGTAATAATGAAAAGTACACTTGAGCGGCCACGATTTTATTAATAAACTTTATTTAAGTGTCATTATTACAAATTATCTTTATGGATAAGGGACAAAGATGTAACATTAATAGAACAATAACAGTCTTTTTATTTTATCCAGAAGATATTATAAAATAGTTATTGATATGGAATGTGCCGATATTGGGCATTCCTTTTCGATCGTCCATATGAGGAGGTCATAACATTATGACAGAAGAAAAAATCAAGTCTTTAGAAAACGAAATCGATAGTGAACAAGATTATCAGCAAATAGACGAACATTCAGGATTGATAGCTGTATTGCCATTACGTGATATTGTTGTTTTTCCTCATATGATTGTTCCATTGTTTGTTGGTCGAGAAAAGTCTGTTCGTGCGTTAGAAGAAGTCACGAAACAGCAAAATAAAATTTTGCTAGTGTCTCAAAAAGACGCTGCATTAGAAGACCCTACAGAAAAGGACATCTATCATTTTGGAACAATTGCATCGATTCTTCAACTTTTAAAATTGCCCGATGGTACAGTAAAAGTTTTAGTTGAGGGGTATAAACGTGCAAAAGTTACGAAAATAATAGATCGCGAAACGTTCTTTGAAGCAACAATAGAAGAAGTTGAAGACGGGCCAATAGACGATAGTAAAGAAATTGATGCTTTGCAGCGCACGGTTGTCACTCAATTTGAGCAGTATGTAAAATTAAATAAAACGATCGCACCTGAAGTATTGGTAGCAGTTAATCAAATTGATGATCCATTTAAACTGGTTGATACCGTTACAAGTCATCTGAATCTAAAGGTTTCTGAAAAACAGTTGATTTTGGAAACAGTTGCTATCGAAGATCGTTTGGAAAGATTGTTAGAGCATCTGGAGGCTGAAGTCGGTGTTTTACAAGTTGAAAAGCGAATTCGCAGTCGAGTCAAAAAACAGATGGAGAAGACCCAGCGCGAATACTATTTGAATGAGCAAATGAAAGCGATTCAAAAAGAATTAGGCGAGGGGGAAGATGGTAAGGACGAGTTAAGCGAGCTTGAAGAAAAAATCAAAAAAAATCGCTTAACAAAAGAAGCTAAAGATAAAGCTCTTTCTGATCTGAAGAAACTACGTAGCATGAGTCCTATGTCGGCAGAAGCTACAGTTGTACGTAATTATCTTGATTGGTTAGTGGCAATTCCTTGGAAAAAACGTTCTAAGGTTTCAAAAGACTTAATGAATGCTGAGAAAATCTTAAATGCTGATCATTATGGTCTTGAAAAAGTAAAAGAACGCATTTTAGAATATTTGGCGGTTCAAGTTCGGTCTTCTAAATTAAAAGGACCTATCTTGTGTTTAGTAGGGCCTCCAGGTGTTGGTAAAACATCACTAGCCCGTTCAATTGCAAAAGCAACAGGACGCGAATATGTCCGTATGTCCTTGGGTGGTGTTCGTGATGAGGCTGAGATTAGAGGTCACCGTCGTACATATATTGGTGCGATGCCTGGTAAAATAATTCAAGGAATGAAAAAAGCTGGAACGTCAAATCCACTATTTCTTTTGGATGAAATTGATAAGTTAGGTGCTGATTGGCGAGGAGATCCAGCGTCTGCATTGCTAGAGGTTTTGGATCCAGAGCAAAATTCGACTTTTGCAGATCATTATCTAGAAGTGGATTATGATTTATCTGATGTTATGTTTGTAACAACAGCAAACAGTTATAATATGCCGCAACCCTTATTAGATCGTATGGAGATTATTCGGCTTTCGGGTTACACAGAAGACGAAAAAGTCGAAATTGCACGTCGTCATTTGATTAGTAAAGAAAGCGAAGCACATAGCTTAAAACCAAATGAATGGTCGATTTCTGATGATGTTTTAAGAGAGCTTGTGCGTACTTATACACGCGAAGCTGGCGTGCGTAATTTAGAGCGTGAAATCGCCAAAATAGCCCGTAAAATCGTCAGGAAGATTGTTTCTGGTGAGTGCAGCCATGTCGACGTTACCTTAGATAATTTAGAGGAATATGTCGGAGTCAAACGTTTCCGTTATGGTGAAAGCGAAGAGCAGGATTTAATTGGTGTTGTAACTGGATTAGCTTGGACCGAGGTTGGCGGTGACATCTTACATATTGAAAGCGTGATGGTCCCAGGAAAAGGGTTGATTAAAAACACTGGGAAACTTGGTGACGTGATGCAGGAAAGTGTTTCTGCCGCATTATCTTATGTTAAAAGTCGTTCTATTCAGTTTGGTATTAAACCTGTGTTGTTTGAGAAAAAAGACATTCACGTCCATGTTCCTGAAGGGGCTACTCCAAAAGACGGACCATCTGCAGGGGTTGCTATGGCAACCAGTATTGTCAGTGTTATGACAGGTATACCTATTCGTAAAGATGTCGCTATGACGGGTGAGATTACACTTCGTGGTCGTGTTTTGCCCATTGGTGGATTAAAGGAGAAACTGTTGGCTGCGTTACGTGCAGGGATTACAACAGTGTTTATTCCAAAAGATAACGAACGGGATCTTGTTGATCTTCCAGAGGCTGTTAAATCTAATTTAAAAATCATTCCTGTAACAAATGCAGATGATGTGATCAATCAGGCACTCACCAGACCTTGCGAATCTATTGAATGGGACGAGACATCAGAATCGACGAAGAATACTGACAAAAGGCTCTCAGAAGGTATTTTACCCCATTAAATGTGATGATCTTGCAACCCAAAGAGCAAGAAGTTAGAAAAATTAGCTATTGAAGCACTGAGAAAGGTTGACGTTCTGTAAAAGTGCTTCAATAGTTTGGAATATGGATCGTTGATACAGTCCAAAGGTATAATTTTTAATTTGTATCGTTACAGTGGAAAGATAAAATAAATGGAAAAGCCGCTTAATAAACAAGAACTCGTTGCAGCTGTTGCTGAAAAAGTTGATTTGTCAAAAGCAAAATCAGCAGAAGTTGTTGATGCCGTATTGAGCACAATCGAAGAAACTCTCGCAAAGAAACAGGAAGTACGTCTTGTTGGTTTTGGCAGCTTCGTTACTGCAACCCGCAAAGCAGCAAAAGGTCGTAACCCACGTACAGGCGAAGAAATTGATATTCCAGCATCTATTTCTGTTCGTTTCAAACCTGGAAAATTATTAAAAGAAGCTGTCAGTAAATAAATTCTTAGTTATCTAAAAAATGACTAGACATACAACGGCTTCAATGCTAAGAAGTCGTTGTTCTGTTAAAAACACTGATTTTTCAACAGAAAAAGGGCGATTAGCTCAGTTGGTAGAGCATCTCGTTTACACCGAGAGGGTCGGCAGTTCGAGCCTGTCATCGCCCACCATAGATTTTTAGATGTTTGTGCATTTAGAAATAGTGACCAGTCTGCAAAGACGAAATACCCTGCGCGGGTGTAGCTCAGTTTGGTTAGAGCGTCGGCCTGTCACGCCGAAGGTCGCGGGTTCGAGCCCCGTCACTCGCGCCATTATATAGTTTTTTATTTTTTTAAAAATAAAGGGCGATTAGCTCAGTTGGTAGAGCATCTCGTTTACACCGAGAGGGTCGGCAGTTCGAGCCTGTCATCGCCCACCATAGATTTTTAGATGTTTATACATTTAGAAATAGTGACCAGTCTGCAAAGACGAAATACCCTGCGCGGGTGTAGCTCAGTTTGGTTAGAGCGTCGGCCTGTCACGCCGAAGGTCGCGGGTTCGAGCCCCGTCACTCGCGCCACTATAATCTTTAGGTTTATAGTCGTAAATCGCAATAAAGTTTACATTATCATTAAAAACTAAAAATTATATTCTCTATTTATATAAAGGCTAGGGTAGGGTATCCATCTTATCAAAGCGTTATAAATATATTTTGGATTACTTGATTTTGTAAATTCAGGAAACATTTCTATTGTGATTAAGATAAAAATTTCCGCTTTTTATGCAATTTAGATGAATATATTATATGTTTGAAATGAAGTAATTATGTATTTATCAATATTTGCATCATAGTGATGGTAGGAGGGCTGAGTCTATGCTTGAAATGCTAAAACTTCTTAACCTAACCATTAGCAGGATGCACAATGGTAAATTATATAGAAGTCTTTTCTATTCTTGATGCTTCTAAAGTGTGCAGGCAGGCATGTATGTAAACCAAAAGAAATGAGATCAATCTTTTATCTTCATTTGTTCAAATCATCTTAGAATATTGAATATGAATTGTTCGTAATTTAGTATCATAGCTTAAAGCTGACGAAAACTTTTAATAAGCTTGTATATAAAAATGCACATTAGCAGTATAAATTTATATGGTTCTCTGTTATAAGACTATCAATATTCAATTTTTTGTTGATGTTTTCAATTGTTATAGAAGCTAAAGAGTTATCTCATGCAAGCTATTTTAGGTAATTATTTACCAGTGCTGATTTTTGGAATTATTTCACTAGTCATAGCATGTGCCATGTTGGGGGCAGCGTTATTTTGCGCAAAACAAAAACCTTATGCTGAAAAAGTATCTCCTTACGAGTGCGGTTTCCCAGCATTTGAAGATGCGCGCCAACTTTTTGATGTTCGATATTATCTGGTTGGTATTTTATTTACAATATTCGATCTCGAAATGGTATTTTTATTCCCATGGGCATTGACTCTTTCCAAAATTGGAATGTTTGGTTTCTTTTCAATGCTCGCTTTTCTTGTTGTGCTGACCATTGGCTTTATCTATGAATGGTGTAAAGGTGCATTAGAGTGGGATTAATTAACAAAATTGATAAGTGTAAGAACGTAATTAGTAAACAGATTTAATCTGCGAATGAGATTGTGATGAGTCAGAATACGACAGAAAACTCTGGTCTTGAAAAAGTATATTGGAATCAGGACGCTTTGCCACCAGGGTCAGAGCAGGATGCTGTAATTAAAGGAATTGCGGGGGCAATCACAGATAAAGGATTTGTGGTTGCCAAATTAGATCAGTTAATCAACTGGGGTCGAACAGGCAGTTTGTGGCCAATGACCTTTGGTTTGGCATGTTGTGCTGTTGAAATGATTCATGCTTATATGCCCCGATATGATTTGGATCGTATGGGGGTTGTGCCAATGGGTTCTCCTAGGCAGGCCGATGTTATGTTGGTTGCTGGGACGTTGACAAATAAAATGGCTCCTGCTTTGCGTCGTTTGTATGACCAAATGTCTGAACCCCGTTGGGTTTTATCCATGGGATCATGTGCCAATGGTGGGGGATATTATCATTATTCTTATTCCGTGGTAAGGGGATGTGACCGTATCGTTCCAGTGGATGTTTATGTCCCAGGATGTCCACCAACCGCCGAGGCATTGGTTTATGGCATAATGTTATTGAAGAAAAAAATTCAACGGACAGGGACAATTATTCGTGGTTGATCAAAGTGAAAATAATAGAAACGTGGCTGTGAATATGCCACGCTTACAAGCTATTGGGTTTATGCTGTCGACTTCTGTTAAAGGAGTGATAAAAGCAGAATTTGAGCAAGATGAGCTTGTTGTCGTTGTTGTGCTTGACCATCTTATGGATTTGTTGAAATTATTAAAAGCACATCCCATATGTCGTTATGAACAATTGATGGATTTGTGTGGGGTTGATTACCCTCAACGTGCGCAACGTTTTGATGTAGTTTACAATTTATTATCAGTTTCCTTAAATCAACGTATACGTGTGGTTGTTCAAACTGATGAACGGACAGCTGTCCCATCTGTTAGAGGATTATGGAAAAGTGCGGATTGGTGGGAGCGTGAATGCTATGATATGTATGGTGTTTTATTCTCGGGACAGCCAGATTTACGTCGCATTTTGACAGATTATGGATTTGACGGGCATCCTTTGCGTAAAGATTTTCCTTTAACGGGATATGTTGAGGTTCGCTATGATGCTGATCAAAACAAGGTGGTTTACGAGCCTGTAACCTTAACGCAGGATATGCGTGACTTTGATTTTGACTCTCCCTGGGAAGGGTTGGTAACACTGCCTGGTGACGAAAAAGTGCATGAAAGACGTCAAAATATTAAGCCGTATTCTTTATAATTATTAGTGAAATCGGCAAAAGGATATTTGATGAGTGAAATTATAGAAAAAGAATTGACGGATAAGACGCAAGCAATATTGTCTGAAGTCAAACAGAATACAGCCCGTGTAATGTCTGGTGATACACACACGTTAAATTTTGGTCCTCAACATCCATCTGCGCACGGGGTGTTGCGCGTGGTTATGGAGTTAGAGGGGGAAGTTATAAAACGGGCGACCCCGCATATCGGTTTATTACATCGTGGAACCGAGAAACTACTTGAACACAAGGCCTATCACAAGGGATTGCCTTATTTCGATCGTTTGGATTATGCCTCTCCAATGTGCGAAGAACATGCTTATGTTCTGGCGACAGAAAAATTATTGCGTGTTGAGGTTCCTGATCGCGGAAAATGGATTAGGGTTTTATTTGCGGAAATTACCCGTATATTAAATCATTTATTGAACGTAACCGCAATGGGATTGGATTGCGGTGCCATGACCCCCGCTTTGTGGGCTTATGAAGAACGTGAACGCTTGATGGAATTTTACGAAGGTGTTTCTGGTGCACGTTTTCATGCGAATTATTTCCGTCATGGAGGCGTTGCCAAAGACATGCCTGATGGGATGGAAGATAAAATTGGTAAATGGGTTCAACATTTTCCCAAAATTGTGGATGACATTGAAGGGTTGTTAACGAATAATCGTATTTGGAAACAAAGAACGGTTGGAATTGGTGTTTGTACAACCGAGGATGCTTTGTCTTGGGGATTTTCAGGTCCTTGTCTAAGAGCTTCAGGAGTGCCTTGGGATTTGCGCCGTTCGCAACCTTATGATAATTACGACAAGGTTGATTTTATAGTACCTGTTGCGCGTCAAGGTGATTGTTATGATCGTTACTTAATCCGGATCATAGAAATGCGCGAAAGTGCCAAGATTATTGAGCAATGTCTAAATAAGATGAAACCTGGGCCTGTTAAGGTTGAAAGTAATAAGATTTCACCTCCTAAGCGCAAAGATATGAAACATTCAATGGAAGCATTGATTAATCACTTTAAATTATATAGTGAGGGATTTCATGTTCCCGCAGGAACAACTTATACCGCAGTAGAAAGTCCTAAGGGAGAGTTTGGAGTTTACTTGGTTGCCGATGGTGGCAGTAAACCCTATCGTTGTAAAATTCGCCCAACAGGTTTCTCGCATTTACAAGCATTAGATGAATTGTCGCATCGTCATATGTTGGCTGATATGGTTGCGATCATTGGTTCATTGGATTTGGTTTTCGGTGAAGTGGATAGATAGGGCGTGATGTCAGAGAAATCTATAAATAAACAACCTGCTGATTTTTCTTTCGATCAAGAAAGTGAACAGCAAATTGAAAAAATATTAGCAAAATATCCTGCTGCGCGAAAAGCAAGTGCCGTAATTCCATTATTATACGTCGTACAAAATCAAATGAAACGACAAACCAAAAGTGCTTGGATTCCTAAGGTTGCGATGGCTGAGGTTGCTAAACGTTTAGAAATTGCTCCTGTCCGTGTGTTTGAGATTGCTACATTTTATACAATGTTTAATTTGGAACCCATTGGGCAATATCATTTACAGGTTTGTGGCACAACACCATGCTGGTTGCGTGGATCTGATGATGTAGTTGCTGCTTGTAAAAAGGCAACAGGTATTACAGAGTATGGGCAAACAAGTGCGGATGGAATGTTTACGCTTTCCGAAGTTGAGTGTCTGGGGGCTTGTGCAAATGCACCTATTTTACAAGTTGATCATGACTACTATGAAGATATGACTGAAGAGAGCACGTTGAAATTGATTGAATTGTTACGTCAAGGTCAAAAACCTGAACCTGGTCCGATGATTGATCGATTAAATTCTGCACCTGTCGGTAAAGAGTTTCCACAAAATACAGGGGCCGAAGATGTTAAGTGATAAAGATCGAATTTTTCCAAACCTGCATGGCCATGATGATTGGAAATTAGCGGGTGCGCGTCGTCGTGGTGATTGGGACAATACTAAAGATATTTTGGCCCAGGGACGCGATACTATTATTAAAACAATTATTGATTCTGGTCTTAGAGGGCGGGGGGGCGCAGGCTTCTCGACTGGATTAAAATGGTCCTTTATGCCAAAAAAAGAAGGTCCCCTACCACATTATTTGGTTATTAACGGTGATGAGTCCGAGCCAGGAACCTGTAAAGATCGCGAGGTAATGCGACATGAACCACATAAGATTGTTGAAGGGGCTTTATTAGCAGCTTTTGCAATCGGAGCGCATACTGCTTACATCTACATTCGTGGCGAATATTATAACGAAGCTAACCGTTTACAGGTTGCTATTGATGAAGCATATGAAGCAGGATTGATTGGCAAAAATGCTTGTGGCAGTGGTTGGGATTTTGACTTTTATATTCATCGTGGTGCTGGGGCTTATATTTGTGGCGAAGAAACAGCTCAGCTGGAAAGTTTAGAGGGTAAAAAAGGACAGCCTCGATTAAAACCACCTTTCCCTGCAGGGAAAGGATTATATGGTTGCCCCACTACGATTAATAATGTTGAAAGTATCTCGGTTACACCAACGATTATGCGTCGGGGTTCTGCATGGTTTGCAGGTATTGGTCGTGCAAATAATACTGGGCCAAAATTAATGGCAATTTCTGGCCATGTAAACACACCTTGTGTTTTCGAAGAAGCTTTAGGATTGCCTTTAAAAGAAATCGTTGAAAAGCATGGTGGTGGTGTTCGTGGAGGATGGGATAATCTGCTTGCGATCATACCTGGGGGAACCTCTATGCCTTTGTTAAACAAAGAGGCTTGTGATACAGCGATAATGGATTTTGATGGTCTGCGTGATGCAGGTTCAAGTTTAGGGACGGCTTGTATGATTGTAATGGATAAATCAACTGATATTATCCGTGCCATCACCCGTATTTCAGAGTTTTATAAACACGAAAGTTGTGGCCAGTGCACACCATGCCGTGAAGGATCAAACTGGGTATTAAAAGTAATGAAACGTATGACGGAAGGGCGTGCAGAGATCGAAGAAATTGATATGTTAATGGATGTTACCAAAAATATTGAAAATACAACGATTTGTGCGTTCGGGATGTCTGTTGCTTGGCCAGTTCAGGCTTTAATTCGGAATTTTCGTCCTGTGATGGAGCAACGAATTATGGATTATAAAAAAGCCCATGGTGGATTATCTCAAGTTCAGGTGCCAGTTGATGCACCAATAGGGGGCTAGGTAAGAATTATGGCAAAAGTATTTGTTGATGGCATTCCTGTAGACGTTCCTAATAACTCTTCCGTTTTACAAGCATGTGAAGTTGCTGGAAAAGAAATTCCGCGGTTTTGTTATCATGAAAAACTGTCTGTTGCTGGTAATTGTAGAATGTGTATGGTCGAAATTACAGGGGCTCGTAAACCTTTGGTTTCTTCATGTTCACATCCTGTAATGGATGGAATGCATGTTACGACGGATTCAGAAACAATTCGTGCAGCAAGACGTAGCACGATGGAATTTCTATTAATTAACCATCCCCTAGATTGCCCAATTTGTGATCAAGGCGGGGAATGTGACCTTCAAGATCAGGCTTTAGGATACGGACACGATTGTTCTCGGTTCAAAGAGGATAAACGCGCTGTTGTTGATAAATATATGGGGCCATTAGTACGCACAGTAATGACGCGTTGTATTCAATGTACGCGATGTGTACGATTTGTAAATGAAATTGCAGGCACTGCTGAGTTAGGTGGAATTTACCGTGGTACTAATTTAGAAATTACCCCTTTTATTGAACAGGGATTGGTATCTGAGTTATCAGGTAATTTAATTGACGTTTGTCCTGTTGGGGCGTTGACCTCCAAACCAACAGCGTTTCACTTTCGTTCATGGGAATTAAAAAACACAGACGCAATCGATGTATTAGACGCTGTTGGAAATAACATTGTTTTGCAAACACGTGGTAATGAAATTATGCGGATTTTACCACGCAAGAACGACGATGTTAATGAGGACTGGTTGGCCGATAAAGGACGTTTTTCTTTGGATGGTTTAAAACGCCGCCGTTTGGATCGCCCTTGGATAAAAAAAGCAGGTAAGCTGGTTGAAGCATCGTGGGCGGAAGCAAGTCAATTTATTGCTGATAAATTAAAAGCTGTTTCTGGTGATCGTCTTGGTGCAATTGCTGGGGATCTGTGCGATGCAGAAAGCATGGCTGCGCTTAAGCATTTAATGAATGCATTGGGATCAACAAATGTGGATTGTCGTCAAGATGGTGCGTATTATGATGTTTCTAAACGCGGGCATTATGTTTTTAATACGTCAATAGCTGGGATCGATCAGGCCGATGCGTTATTGGTCGTTGGTTCTTTCCCAAGGCATGAAGCCCCTGTATTGAATGCCCGCATTCGAAAACGTTGGTTATCCTTAACCGAACAATTCCCTATTGCTTATATTGGTGAATTGCCTGATGATCCAAATTACAAGGTGGACTTACTAGGACAAGACCCCGCATTAATAGAGCAGCTGTTAAATGATCAGCATCCATTTGCTGAAGTTTTAAAATCGGCAAAGCGTCCAATGATCATTTTGGGTCATGGGGCGTTGACCCGTGTAGACTCTAAATTAATCTATGCCAAGACCATGGCATTGGCTGGTCAGGTTGGTGCAATTTCTGAAGACTGGAATGGATTCAACATTTTACATCAAGCAGCCTCTCGAGTTGCTGGATTAGATCTCGGTTTTATTCCTGATGCACAATCAAAAGATGCTCTCTCTATGATAAAGGGAGGGGTCGATGCTCTATGGTTGTTAGGTGCCGATGAAATAGATATCTCGAAACTTGATCCTGAATGTTTTGTGATTTATCAAGGGCATCACGGTGAAAAAGCAGCTGCTCGTGCAGATGTGATTTTGCCAGGAGCAGCATATACTGAAAAATCAGCATCTTATATGAATACCGAGGGGCGTCTTCAACGTAGTTTCCGCGCCATTTGCCCACCTGGCGAAGCAAAAGAAGAATGGGTTGGTATTCAAAAAGTTGCAGAGCAACTAGCTGTCGATTTGCCTTACCACGATTTGCAATCTTTGCAAGATTATATGGTTAAGATAAATCCAGTATTTGCACAGGTTGGTTTACAGCATAATGCAATGGATATTAGCATAGCTAACGCTGCTGAAGGAAAGTTTGAAAATCAAGGACTTAAAAGTAATATTTCAGACTATTTCTTGACAAATGTGATTAGCCGGGCAAGTTTAACAATGAATGAATGCTCAAAGGTGCGTTATGCATCTTCGGCTGAGGCAGCGGAGTAATCGACGTGGAACAATTCTTTTATCATACGATGGTTGGTTCAGTTCTTTTGATTATTTTAAAAACGCTTGCCGTTCTTGTGCCATTGTTAATTGGTGTGGCCTACCTTACGTGGATTGAACGTAAAGTATTGGCTGCAATTATGTTGCGTAAAGGACCCAACGTTGTTGGGCCTTTTGGGTTGCTACAACCATTTGCTGATGCTGTGAAAATGATTTTCAAAGAAACCATTATTCCAGCCAAAGCAAATCGTGTCATTTTCTTCTTAGCGCCTGTTATTGGATTTACACTGTCTATGGCTGCATGGGTGGTTATCCCCGCAAATGACGGGTGGGCAGTGGCCAATTTGAATATCGGTGTATTATATTTGTTGGCAGTGTCATCAATCAGCATATATGCAACGTTGTTGGCTGGTTGGGCGTCAAATTCAAAATATTCTTTGTTGGGTGCGATGCGTGCAACAGCCCAGATGATCTCTTATGAGGTCTCAATGGGGCTGGTTATTGTTTCGGTTTTATTGTTGGTTGGTAGTGCAAATTTAAATGATATTGTCTTAGCGCAACGTCACATTTGGTTCTTCTTACCAATGTTCCCGATGTTTATTATCTTCTTTATTTCCTGTTTGGCAGAAACCAATCGTCCACCTTTTGATTTTGCTGTGGGCGAAAGTGAATTGGTTGCAGGGTTTTTTGTTGAATATTCATCCATGGCTTTTGGTTTATTCTTCTTGGCTGAATATGGAAATATGATTTTGATGTCGGCATTTATCAGCATCTTATTTTTAGGTGGATGGCTGCCTCCAATCGACTGTATGCCTTTTACCTGGATTCCTGGGCCTTTTTGGTTAATTATTAAAATCCTGTTTTGTTTATTTTGCTTTATTTGGGTTAGAAGTGCCTTCCCAAGATATCGTTATGACCAGTTAATGCGTCTTGGATGGAAAGTTTTCTTGCCATTTTCCTTGGTTTGGGTTGTATTAACCGCAGGATTCATGATGGCCACGGGTATAGGTATTTATGGAGGGGCTGGTTAAAATGGGATTTATTGATAGAACAGCACGATCTTTTTTATTATCGGAATTATTAACAGGTTTAGGGATAACCTTGCGTTACTTCTTTAAACCTAAGGCAACTATAAATTATCCTTATGAAAAAGGCCCTATATCCCCACGTTTTCGTGGTGAACATGCATTGCGTCGATATGCCAACGGCGAAGAAAGATGCATTGCATGTAAACTATGTGAGGCTACATGTCCTGCTGAAGCAATAACAATTGAGTCTGAAGCCAGAAGTGATGGTTCAAGAAGAACGACGCGTTATGACATTGATATGACGAAATGTATCTATTGTGGGTTGTGTCAGGAGGCATGTCCTGTTGATGCGATTGTCCAAGGACCGAATTACGAATTTGCAACTGAAACCCGTGAAGAGTTAATGTATAATAAACAAAAATTATTATCCAACGGTGACCAATGGGAAAGTGCGTTAGCACATCGGTTGGAGCAGGACGCCCCATATCGGTAGGCGGGAATAAAAGAACAATGATGAATATAATATTTTTATTGCAAGTCGGCTCAAGAGCCCTGAGACAAGGAATAGGGTCATGACGCCAATTATTCTTTTTTATATTTTTGCAGCTATTTTGCTTGGCTCTGCTGTGATGGTGGTTTGTTCCCGAAACTCTGTTCATGCAGCTTTATTTTTGGTCTTGGCTTTTTGTAATGCTGCAGGATTATTTATACTAGCTGGTGCAGAATTCTTGGGCATTTTATTGATCGCCATTTATGCTGGTGCGGTCATGATTTTGTTCTTGTTTATAGTTATGACAATGCAAACCAATTTGGTGCAGTTAAAAGAAGGCATGCAACGTTACGTATTTGTTGGGGGTGTTGTTGCTGCTATTTTAGCTGTTGAGCTTGTAATAATAGCTTTAAATTGGCATGTAGATCCGCAAGTATTGCAAAATGCTCAACAACCAGTGTTACAAGCATTACCAAATACTCAGGGATTAGGATTATTAATTTATACGCACTATATTTTCTTATTCCAAGTTGGGGGATTGATTTTATTGGTTGCGATGATTGGTGCCATTGTTCTGACCTTGCGTAAACGCCCCAATAATCGTAGGCAAGATGTAGGTCGTCAGCATATGCGTGAACCAAGCCAAACATTAGAATTGCGTAATATTGAACTAAATAAAGGTGTTGATGAACTTGGTGGGTTCCTTAGACCAAAAGAAACCTATTTCGGTGTTGCGCAAGAGGATTCATTTGGTCCAAAACCTGGAGATAAAATGGATATTACAGAAAAAAGACAACAAAGGGAGCTGTCAAAATGAATGTTTTGAGTACGGTTGGCATTGCTCCTTATATGATTGTGAGTGGGCTTTTGTTTACAATTGGTCTGTTTGGAATCTTTGCTGGCAGAAAGAATTTAATTGTTATTTTGATGTCAATTGAATTAATGCTGCTATCTGCTAATTTAAATTTAATTGCATTTTCTTCTGTTTTTGGAAATTTGACAGGTCAGGTTTTGGTTATGTTTAGTTTGACCGTGGCCGCTGCTGAATCTGCCATTGGTCTTGCTATTGTAATGGTTTACTATCGAAATCGCCATTCTGTCGAAGTTCAAGATACAACGATGATGAAGGGATAATGGAAAAATGACGCCAATAGCATCATCGTTATTTGTTACGGCTGTTTTTGCCCCGTTGGGCGGTTTTTTATGTGCAGGATTACTGGGCAGAATCCTTGGAGATTCTTTTGCCAAATTCATTTCTATTTTAGGAATGGTTATCGCTGTTATAAGTGCATGGTGTGTTCTAGGACACGCCTATAATTCTGGTGTTAGTAGTGAAATTGTTCCAGTAATTGACTGGATACGCGCTGGTAATTTCCATGTCAGCTGGTTTTTACGGCTAGATATGCTATCAGTTGCTATGTTGACCATGGTGACAAGTGTTTCTTTGCTGGTTCATATTTATAGTATTGGCTATATGTCTCATGAAACCATGCCAACCTATCGTTTCTTTGCTTATCTTTCGTTATTTACATTCAGTATGATTATGCTGATAACTTCGGATAATCTAATTGAATTATTCTTTGGTTGGGAAGCAGTGGGTTTATCCAGTTATTTACTAATTGGTTATTGGTATACTAAGCCTGCGGCTGTTACTGCTGCGATTAAAGCCTTTGTTGTTAATCGTATTGCTGATTTATTTTTCTTAGTTGGTATTTGTTTACTATTCGTTCTTTCTGGTTCTGTTTTCTATGACGATATTTTTCAAAGAATACCAGAATTAGCCAATACACATTATCATTTACTAACATTTGATTTCAAAGCTTATGAATTAATTGCGTTTTTGCTGTTTATAGGTGCAATGGGTAAATCGGCTCAGCTGTTTTTGCATGTATGGTTGCCTGATGCAATGGAAGGCCCCACCCCAGTTTCTGCGTTAATTCACGCTGCAACAATGGTCACGGCTGGTATTTTCCTGATGGCACGTATGTCCCCATTGGTTGAACTAGCTCCGCACGTAAAAATGTTTATTACCATAATGGGTGGGACAACGGCATTTTTTGCAGGAACTGTCGCATTGGCGCAGCCCGATATCAAAAAATCAATTGCTTATTCTACATGTTCCCAATTGGGTTATATGTTTGTTGCGGTTGGTGTTGGTGCGTACCAAGTTGCCATGTTTCATTTAACAACCCACGCTTTTTTCAAGGCACTATTGTTTCTTGGTGCTGGGTCAGTGATTCACGCATTACATGATGAACAAAATATGTTCAAAATGGGTGGTTTGGCAAAAAAATTGCCAATAACCTGTGTACTAATGTGGATCGGTTGTTTGGCATTGGGAGGGATATTCCCATTTGCTGGATATTGGTCAAAAGACGCAATTTTAGAGGCTGCGTGGATGTCTGGTACGGCTGTCGGGCATTATGCTTGGGTTATGACTGCGATTACGGCATTCCTAACTGCATTTTATAGTTGGCGTATTTTATTTTTGGTTTTTCATGGTAAACCTAAAGATCAGAAATTGCATGATCATGCCCATGAATCTTCACCAATCATGACATTGCCTATGGCTGTTTTGGGTGTTGCTGCGACAATTGGTGGTATTGTGTTAGCACCTTATTATATTGGGGTTCATCAAATTGCGTTTTGGGACGGATCCATTTTCAATGCACCTAGTAACCATATCATGACCCTAATGCATCATACCCCAGCTTTGATTGCTAAGGCACCTTTGGCTTTGGGTATTTTAGGAATTGTTGTGGCTTTTGTTTGTTATATTGCTGTACCTAAAATTCCAGTTGTTGCAGCCTCAAGCTTGCGAGGTGTGTATCAATTCTTGTTGAACGCATGGTATTTTGACAAATTATATGATTTCATTTTCGTACGTCCATATATCGCCATATCCAAAGCACTGTGGAAAGTAGGGGATGAAGGTGTGGTACAAGAAATGCCTGTTGCGCTTGCACGGTTAACCAACCGATCTGCTAAAAAGGTTGCTTGGACACAAAATGGGTCTTTTGCTTTGTATAGTTTTACCATGGCAATTGGGTTGGTGGTGGTACTTGCCACTTTCCTGATCTATCATTGATTTTAAGAAGTCAGGATTAATCCGATGAATTGGACACTTGCTATTCCAGAGATTGTATTGTCAATCAGTGGTCTTATTATTCTTCTTTTTGGCGCATTAAAGAAAGATAATTCTTTCTTTCCTTGTGCTATCTTTTCTGTTGCGGCATTTATCGCTGTAGGGTTCTTAGCATTAACTATTCCCGATGGTGTGGGATATCATGGTTTATTTATCAATGATGCATTCTCACGCTATATGAAATTGCTCGTTTTGATTGCTGGATTGTTATGTGTTATTTTATCTATAGATTTTAATGGAAAAAATAATACCAACTGCTTTGAATTTATTGCGCTAATTGTATTTTCCACTGTTGGTGCCATGATTATGGTGTCATCAAATAATTTGATGAGCCTTTATCTTGGTTTAGAATTATCTTCACTGGCGTTATATATTCTGTGTGCTATTGATCGTAATAGCGTATTTTCTGCTGAATCTGGGGTCAAATATTTCGTTTTAGGCTCGGTTGCTTCTGGAATCTTACTGTATGGTATTTCCATGGTGTACGGTTTTTCAGGTGGAATGGGTTACGAAAACATACATCATGTTATTGCATCTTCTAATACGACTTCTGTTGGTTTTGCGATTGGGTTGGTTTTTGTATTGGTTGGATTGTGTTTTAAAATTTCAGCAGTGCCTTTCCACATGTGGACACCAGATGTTTATCAAGGGGCACCAACCCCAGTTACGACTTTCTTATCGACGTCTCCTAAATTTGCAGCATTTGCATTATTTTTGCGATTAATGGTTGGTCCTTTTGGGCAAATTTCGCCTCAATGGCAATTATTGATCGAAGTCATCGCCATTCTTTCGATCATTATTGGTAGTGTGGGTGCGATTGCTCAGATTAACATTAAGCGTATGATGGCTTATTCATCAATTGCGCATATGGGATACGCGCTTGTTGGATTAGCTGCTGCGACGTCGGATGGTGTGCTAGGAACATTAATTTATTTAACAACATATCTTTTCATGAATGTTGGTACGTTTGCTGTGATTGCTGCGATGACCCGTAAGGGACATGTTGTAGAAAATATTAATGATTTAGCTGGTTTAGGGAAAACTGATCCAGGTATCGCAACAGCTATGGCAATCTTTATGTTCAGCATGGCTGGTGTGCCACCTTTGGCAGGTTTCTTTGGTAAATTCATGGTATTCTGGGCAGCGATTTCAGCACATCTTTATTTATTGACCATTGTTGGTATTTTAGCCAGCGCAGTAGGGGCATTCTTTTATCTGCGAATTGTAAAAATTATGTTCTTTGATAAACCTGCAGAAGCTTTGGATCAACGTTCACTGTCTTTGTCTTTTATTTCATTTGGTATGGGAACATTAACAGTTATCTTTTTGTTATTTATGAGCCCAATGTTACATATCAGTAAAATTGCAGCGCAGTCTTTATTTCATTAATTATGAAGGTTAAGGGTGGATAATTATATTACCTGGCAGGTAGAGCATTATCCAACCTTGCCATCTACAAATGATTATTGTATCGAACAAGCCAGATTGGATAATAGGTCTAATCTGGCTGTTTTAGCTGATTCACAAACCACCCCTAGAGGCAGTAGAGGAAGGCAGTGGGTTGAGCCAACGGGTAATCTTGCGCTATCTTTCTTATATTGGCCATCATTTAGTATAAAAAAAGTGCATTGGGTACCCTTTGTTGCATCTTTGGCCTTGTATGATGCGGTTATAAATTTGTGTGGTAACCAGCACGAGCTTTGTATTAAATGGCCGAACGATTTATTGTTTAATAATAAGAAAATTGCGGGTATTTTAATTGAAAGTCATATTGAATATCCGTGTCATTTAAAATGGTTGGTTTTAGGGTTTGGGGTTAATATTTTTTCGGCACCACTGTTATCTGATAGAGTAGTCGGATGCCTAAAAGATTTTATTGTTGATCCGCCTACACCAAAACAGTTGGCTGAACATGTTGGAGTATCTTTAAGTTATTGGTTACAATGCCTTAGCTCTGAAAAAGAATCGTTAATTCGAGATGAATGGAGTAAAAGAAGCATTAAAATTGGCACTCCTTTGGTGGTTACGATTGCGAATAATCAATATCAAGGTGTATATAATGGAATTGACGAAAAGGGATTTTTGTTATTGAAAACGCCGACAAAAATGGAACATATTTCAGCAGGCGAAGTTTTTTATTTGGATAAATATAAGGAAAAATAAACGTGCTGTTAGTAGTCGATGTGGGAAATACCAATATTGTTTTTGCCGTCCACGATGGTAAAGAATGGTTGGGAACGTGGCGTATTGCAACGACTGCTAATCGTACGTCTGATGAATATGCGGCAACATTATTCTTGTTAATGGAAAAGCAAAATATTCCTGTTACCCAGATTACCAAGGCTATTATTGGAACTGTGGTTCCGCCTGTTTTGTATCAATTGCTTTTGTTATGTCGTCAATGGTTTGGTGTAGAACCCATAGTGGCATCAGCGACCTTAGATTGGGGATTTGATATATTAATTAATAATCCCCAAGAGGTAGGGGTGGATCGTTTACTAAATGGTTTGGCAGCACATCAATTATATGGTGGTCCTTTGATTGTGGTTGATCTTGGAACTGCAACAACATTTGACATGATTGATCAGGATGGAAATTATTGTGGGGGGATCATAGCACCTGGATTAACCCTGTCTTTGGAGGCACTACATAGTGCCGCGGCAAGGTTGCCAAGGATTGGTATTGGCAGGCCGCAATCAGTGGTTGGTAAAGAAACGATTGGTGCAATGAAATCTGGTATTTATTGGGGATATATCGGGCTGATCGAAGGAATAATTAAAAGAATTCAAGACGAATATTCCCAACCATTAACGGTTGTTGGTACGGGTGGATTAGCGCCTTTACTTGCCGAAGGGACACCCGTTTTTAAAAAGATTAATCCAGAGCTTACTCTGGAAGGATTAAGAATGCTTGCAAAGCGAAATTTATTAAAAAACACAAAGTCTAAAACATAGAAGGATAATTATGAATGAAACGGTGAATGATTTTGCCTTTCTTCCTTTGGGGGGAACGGGCGAAATTGGCATGAACTTTAATCTTTATCGACTAAATGGATCGTGGCTTGCAATTGATTGTGGTATTGGATTCAGTGGCAATGATATGCCAGAGGCCGATATTTTGGTACCTGATCCAGAGTTTATTGCTCGTCAAAAAGACAAATTACTGGCATTAGTTATTACCCATGCCCACGAGGATCACATCGGGGCTGTGGCTTATTTATGGCCTGATCTGGAATGTCCTGTATATGCGACAGCATTTGCTGCGTCCATATTGCGTCGAAAATTGAGAGAGGCTGGATTATTGAACGAGGTAACCATTCATTTGATTCGAATGGGAGATCGATTTAATATCGGTGAATTCGATCTTGAATTCATTCCAGTAACGCATTCCATCCCTGAGGCACAAAGCGTTGTTATCCGTACACCTTACGGCAATGTATTGCATACAGGGGATTGGAAACTTGATCCAGAACCTGTTATTGGAGATAGAACCAATTTAGAGAAATTCGCAGCGTTGGGGCGTGAGGGGATCTTGGCAATGGTATGTGACAGTACCAATGTGATTGTAAAACGCCCCCCTGGATCAGAGGCTGAAGTAAGGCGCAGTTTAACCAAAATAATTGCTGAGATACAGGGCAGGGTGGCAGTTACCTGTTTTGCTAGTAATGTATCACGGGTTGAAAGTATTGCCTTTGCAGCAAAGCAAGCAGGTCGCCCTGTGGTGATTATTGGACGTTCATTGCGTAACTTGGAAACTACAGCCCGTGAAAATGGGTATTTGGCAGATATTCCGCCTTTTTTCACAGAACAAAATATGAATGATATTGAACAAGAAAATATCGTTTTTATTGTTACAGGTAGTCAGGGCGAAGAGCGTTCAGCATTAACTCGTATTTCTCAAGATGTGCATCAACATATTTCCTTTGGCACTGGAGATACTGTAATTTACAGCAGTCGAACCATACCAGGTAATGAATTAGCTATTATGCGAGTACAAGATAATTTAGCGCGACGTGGTGCGCGAGTTATTACATCGCGCGATCATCTGGTTCATGTTTCTGGTCATGCCAGTTATGAGGAAGTTTCCCAAATGTATAAATTGGTTCAACCAAAATATGGCGTACCTGTTCATGGCGAGTGGATTCACCTTAGCGCCCAAGCCGAAGTTGCCAAGGAAAACGGGGCAGAACCAATTTTACTAGAGGATGGCGACATTTTACGTTTTGGCCCTGGCGAACCAAAAATTGTTGCAGGGGCTCCTTATGGTCGATTGGTTATTGATGGCAATCGTTTGCTATCCATAGAGGGTGATGTATTAGCTGCCAGACGTCGTATGTTGTATAATGGCGTTGTCGTTGCCAGCTTTGCCGTTAACCAACAAGGGGAATTACTTAGCGATCCAAATATTAGTGCCCCAGGTCTATTTGATCAATATGATGAAGAGTTTGATGACGTTGTTGACGAATTTGCAGAGGCATTGGAACGTTTACCCAAAGAAGTACGCGTAAGAGATGAGGAATTGGAAGATAATGCTAAATCTATTTTACGTCGTATGTTGGGACGCAAATTGAAAAAGAAACCTTTGGTTGATATTCATCTGTTACGTCTTTAAAAGTTTGACAAAGCCTGTTTATAGTTTTGTAATCATTTTTGTTTTAATGTTTGTTATTGAATAAGTCTGTTTAGGATTAATGAATTTATGCGTTTATCGTCTAGTTTTCTTCCTACCTTGAAGGAAGTACCTGCTGAGGCTCAGATCGCTTCTCATCGTTTGATGATAAGAACGGGCATGGTTCGTCAAATGTCTTCAGGTATTTATGCTTGGTTACCTGCTGGTTTGCGTGTGCTAAATAATATTTCTCGTATTGTCAGAGAAGAGCAAGACGCCATTAATGCCCAAGAAGTATTAATGCCAACATTACAATCAGCAGATCTTTGGAAACGTTCAGGACGTTATGATGCTTATGGTCCAGAAATGTTGCGTATTGTTGATCGTCACAAACGGGATTTATTATATGGACCAACAAACGAGGAAATGATTACTGATATATTCGATCAGTACGTAACCTCTTATAAAAGTTTGCCAACTTTATTATATCAAATTCAATGGAAATTCAGGGATGAAATTCGTCCACGGTTTGGAGTCATGCGTGGACGTGAATTTTATATGAAGGATGGTTACAGTTTTGATTTGAATTATGACAATGCGGTCGTGACATATCATAAAATGATGTTGGCATATTTGCGGACATTCCAACGCATTGGGGTAAAGGCAATTCCTATGTTGGCTGATACGGGACCAATTGGCGGGGATTTAAGTCATGAATTTATTATCTTAGCCCCTACTGGCGAAAGTGGTATTTTCTTTGATTCAGCGTTTACAGAACATAATTGGTTAGAAATGCCTGTTGATATTGAAGATAAAGATTCTTTGGCAGCATTTTTTAAACGTATGACAAATTTTTATGCTGCAACCGATGAAAAACATAACGAGGCAGAGTGGGATAAAGTCCCACAAGAAAGAAAATGTGAAGGCCGTGGTATTGAAGTCGGACAAATTTTCTATTTTGGAACCAAATATACTGAATCAATGAATGTTTCAGTTGTTGGGCCCGATAGTCAAAAAATCTATCCGCATATGGGATCTTATGGTATTGGGGTATCGCGTTTGGTTGGGGCGATTATTGAATCCTCTCATGATGAAAATGGGATTATTTGGCCTGATAACGTAGCACCATTTAAGGCTGTGATTATCAATTTGGGAATGAAAGATCAGGCATGTAAAGATGTTTGTGAATCTTTGTATCAAATTGATCCTGAAAATTTTGTTTATGATGATCGGGATGAGCGGGCTGGAGCAAAATTTGCTCACGCGGATTTAATGGGGCATCCTTGGCAAATTATTGTCGGCCCACGCGGGGTTGCACAAAATGTTGTAGAAGTCAAACGCAGAAAAACAGGTCAGCGCGCCGAAGTGCCCGTTGAACAAGTTATGGATTATATCAGCACACATCAGGATTAAAACCTATGTTTGGCTCTTTTGAAAGAATGGTGGCAAAGCGCTACTTGCGGGCACGCAAAGGGGAACGTTTTGTATCTGTGATTGCTATTTTCTCTTTAATTGGCATTGCCCTTGGGGTTGGTACTTTGATCGTTGTTATGGCGGTCATGAACGGATTTAAGGATGACCTTTTAGGGCGAATTTTGGGATTAAATGGGGATCTTAGTGTTTATGGACAAATGACTTATAGTGGCCCTAAACCTATTACTGATTACCAGCAATTATCACAGCGCATGGAAAAATATCCTGGGATCAAATCCGCCATTCCTTTCATAGAGGGGCAAGTTTTGCTAAGTGCTGGCAATTATAATTCAGGGGGCATGGTGCGAGGTATGTCCGCCGAAGGTTTGAAAAAATTGACTGTTGTTAGTAAGTCGTTAGATGCTGCTGCTTTTGATCGGTTTAAAGGGGATAATACCATCATCATCGGTCAAACCTTGGCAGAACGTGCAGGGTTAGGGATAGGATCAAAAATTACCTTGATTGCACCCAAAGGGGCAGCAACTGTTATGGGAAATATTCCACGTATTAAGTCTTATACGGTAGTCGGAGTTTTTGATTCCGGTATGCATGAATATAATTCCAGTTACGTTTTCCTACCTATTCCTGCAGCGCAGAAATTTTTTCAGATGAAAGATGGCGTAACGGGCATTCAAATATCGACAACAGATCCAGCTCATATTCAGGAAATAAGTCAGAAATTAGCGGCTAAATTCGACGATCAAGATTTAAGGTTTATGGATTGGACGCAAAGTAATAATGCCTTTTTTGGTGCGGTTCAGGTTGAACAAAATGTAATGTTTCTTATCTTGACTCTGATTATTTTAGTAGCTGCATTTAATGTCATTTCATCATTAATTATGATGGTTAAAGACAAGACCCGTGACATTGCAATTTTGCGCACGATGGGTGCATCACGTGGGGCTATTATGCGGATATTTCTGATGTGTGGTGCATCAGTTGGGGTAACAGGAACCTTTATAGGTACAATTATCGGGGTGTTATTTTGTAAAAATATTGAACATATACGCCAAGGATTGCAAAAACTAACAGGTACTAATTTATTTAATCCTGAGGTTTATTATCTGGAACATCTACCTGCAAAATTGGATTGGGCTGACGTCATTCAAGTAGTATTAATGGCATTAATTTTATCTTTATTAGCCACACTATACCCATCTTGGAAAGCAGCTCGCACTGATCCTGTTGAAGGGTTGCGCAATGAATAAAGATAAAAGTGTAATGATGGATGTTTCCCCTGTTTTGGAATTAAAGAACGTTCATGTTGCTTATAAAAGCGGTGATGAATCTTTAGAGGTTTTAAAGGGTGCTGACTTTACTTTAAACCAGGGGGAAATTGTTGCATTAATTGCCCCTTCTGGAACAGGAAAATCAACTTTATTACACGTGGCGGGGTTATTAGAACAGCCTAAACAAGGTGAAATAATTATTAATGGAAAAAACGCAGCACAATTAGGGGAAAAAGAACGCACATTAATGCGGTTGACTTATATTGGTTTTGTCTATCAATTTCATCATCTTTTACCCGAATTTTCTGCTTTAGAAAATGTTATGATGCCTCAGCTTATTGAAAATAAAACTCGTAAAGAGGCAGCATTACGAGCCAAATCATGGTTAGAAAAGTTTAATTTAGAACATCGCATTGATCATCAGCCAGGTAAACTATCAGGAGGTGAGAAACAACGGGTTGCAATCGCCCGGGCGTTGGCCAATTCTCCACACATATTATTGGCTGATGAACCGACGGGGAATCTGGATGAAAAAACAGCCGACCATGTTTTTGATTTATTGTTACAAGTGGTGCGTGAAGAGGGATTGTCTGCTCTGATTGTTACTCATAACAACGAGCTTGCGGCAAAAATGGATCGTGTCGTAACGCTGCATGAAGGAAAAATTGTTCCTTGTAATCTTTAATGGATAAAATATTCTATGGCCTTATCTCCGTTCATACATCTTCGCAATCACTCAGCTTACTCTCTTAGTCAAGGGGCATTGCGAATACCTAAAATGGTAGCATTAGCCAAAGAAATGCAAATGCCAGCCTTGGCCATTACTGATACAGGGAATTTGTTTGGGGCTTTAGAATTCTCTAAAACATGCGTTGATGCAGGAATACAGCCGATTATTGGCGCACAAATTGGTATACCTGCCATTGGCGAAAATACCGAATACACCCCCAGCTGGCCAATTGTTTTGTTGGCACAAAATGAAGCTGGGTTGTTGAATTTACAGTTTCTTTCTTCAGAAGGATTTTTGAAGAGTGACCCTGCAGATCCTGCGGTCAGTGTTGAAACATTGTGCCAGCATTCAGAAGGGTTGATCTTACTGACTGGGGGAACGCGAGGGCCAATTTTTAAGTTACTGGCAGATGGTCAGGAAAAGCACGCCACAGATTTATTAGAGCAATGGGCCAAGGCATTTCCCAATCGATTGGTTGTAGAATTAAATCGTCACAATTTACCTGACGAGCGATCCGTTGAACCGGGGGTAATTAGCTTGGCGGATCGTTTTGGTTTGCCATTGGTGGCAACGAACGAATGTTTTTTTCCAACCCCTGAATTGTACGAGGCCCACGATGCACTAATCTGTATTGCCCAAGGGTGTACCGTGGACATGCAGGATCGCTGGAAAGTGACACCCGAACATTGGTTTAAGCCGCCTCAAATGATGGCAGAGCTGTTTGCAGATGTTCCAGAAGCCATTTCAAATACGTTGGAAATTGCCAAGCGTTGTGCGGTTAAGGTTGAAACACGTAAACCAATGTTACCCCAAAGTCGAAAAATCAAGGATGGGATGACCGCAGATGAAACATTGCAACAAATGGCACAGGCAGGGTTGGAGGATCGTTTTAAAACCATTTCTGATTTAACAGAGGATCGTAAAAAAGAATACCAAGAACGGTTGGAATATGAAATTTCAGTCATTCAAAAAATGGGATTTCCGGGATATTTCCTTATCGTTGCTGATTTTATTCAATGGGCCAAAGAACATAATATTCCCGTGGGTCCTGGACGTGGGTCAGGCGCTGGTTCCTTGGTGGCGTGGGCTTTAACGATTACGGATTTGGACCCTCTGCGGTTTCAGCTGCTGTTTGAGCGTTTTTTAAATCCAGAGCGTGTATCCATGCCCGATTTTGATATTGATTTTTGTCAGGATCGACGTGATGAAGTTATAGAATACGTAAGGCATGCCTATGGATTGAATCAGGTTGCGCAAATTATTACCTTTGGTAAGCTACAGGCTCGTGCTGCGGTGCGTGATGTGGGGCGTGTTTTGGGATTACCTTTTGGAATGGTAAACAAGGTTGCTGAATTAATCCCCAATAATCCAGCCAGTCCCGTAACATTAGGGCAAGCGATTGCCACCGAACCCCGTTTGCAAGAAATGCGAGATAGTGATGAAAACATCAAGCGTCTATTGGAAGTGGCTTTGCAATTAGAGGGGTTGTATCGTCATGCGGGAACCCATGCCGCGGGGGTTGTTATCGGTGACAGGCCATTAGTTGAGTTGGTCCCTCTGTACCGAGATCCGCGCAGCGATATGTTGGTCACCCAATATAACATGAAATTTGTTGAACAAGTTGGATTAGTTAAATTCGACTTTTTGGGATTAACGACCTTAACCATATTACAACGTGCTGTAAACATGTTGGAAAAGCTGGGGCAGCATATCGATTTATCTACTATTCCTTTGGATGATAAGCTGACTTATGAAATGTTAAGTCGTGGTGAATCTGGCGGGGTGTTCCAGTTCGAAGGTGCGGGGATGCGTGATGTTTTGCGTCAAATGCAGCCCAGTCGAATTGAGGATCTAATTGCTGCGGTGGCGTTATACCGTCCTGGTCCTATGGCGAATATTCCTGATTATTGTCGCAGAAAGCATGGTGAAAAATGGGAACCCCCGCACGAGATGATCCGAGATGTTCTGGAAGAAACCTATGGCATTATGGTTTATCAAGAACAGGTGATGCAAATCGCCCAGAAAATGGCCAAATACAGTTTGGGAAGTGCTGATTTACTACGTCGCGCGATGGGTAAAAAAATTCGATCAGAGATGGATACACAGCGCGAAATTTTTACAAAAGGTGCTGTTGAAAACGGTATTGAACAAAAAAAAGCTATCGAAATTTTTGATTTGATGGCTAAATTTGCTGATTATGGATTTAATAAATCTCATGCTGCTGCATATGCATTGGTTTCTTACCAAACAGCGTGGATGAAAGCAAATTATCCAGTAGCATTTTTTGCTGCGTGTATGTCATTGGCTATTGAAAAGACCGATAAATTGGCTGTACTGCGTCAAGAGGCAAAGCGGATTAATATAGAGGTGCTACCTCCAGATATTAATAAATCTGGGGCAGATTTTGAAATTGAACAACAAGCTGATGGCAGTTATGCTATTCGTTATGCTCTGGCTGCGATAAAGCGAGCAGGATACAATGCCATGGAAGCTTTGGTAACTTCACGTGGACGCCGACCCTTTAAGGATTTAGTGGATTTTGCTGAGCGGATTGATTGTCAGAATTTAAATAAAGGACAGCTGGAAAATTTGGCCAAGTCAGGGGCATTTGATTCCATCGAACCTAATCGTCACAAAGTTTTTGCAGCGGCCGAGGTTATTTTACGTAGAGCCCATGCCCGTAAGGATGAAAAATCTAGTGGGCAGATTGGATTATTTCAGGTTGGGGGAGAAAAAACTGTAGAACCGTTAAAATTACCAGCCGTTTCTGAATGGCCTGAAATAGAACGATTAACGATGGAAGCCGAGGCCATTGGATACCACATGACCGCACATCCATTGGATTCATTTCGATCTTTGCTTAGCAAGATGGGAATACAGCCAGGCACAAACCTGGAACAATTAGCACGTTCAGGTGTTGGGCGTGTTAAAATTGCAGGTTGTATCTTAAATTGTAAAGAACGCCCCACGCGCAAAGGGACAAAAATGGCTTGGGTGGGATTATCTGATAAAACGGGTGCATGTGAAGTAACTTTTTTTTCAGAAAGTTTGGCTCGTTATCGGGATTTATTGGTTGCTGGACGAATGGTGATTATTACCGTTGATATGCGTATGGATGAAGAAAACTTACGGATTACCGCCCAACATGTTGAAGATCTAGAGGACGCAATTGCAGGACTGGTCAAAGAACTTAAAATTTGGGTAAAGGATTTAAAAGCAGTTGAGCAAATTTCAAACGTCTTGGAAAATACACAAAAGGGGCGAGGGCGGATCGTTTTAGTTCCTCAATGTGCTGATCAACAAGAAGTCGAGGTAATCTTACCCGATTTATATAATGTTTCTCCGATTTTGGCACAACATATTAAAGTCATTCACGGGGTCGAAAAGGTTGAGCAATATTAATTTTTAACAAGTCACAGCAATTGTTATTTGTACCGGTATTTAATAGCATGATTTTCAAATAAAAAGTTATTGAAAATAGAAAGGGTTAAGGAAATGTTTCCAAGTTTTCCTTAGTCCCTTATAATTATTCCAATGTTTTTAACCATTCTTGATGTGAAACTACATGCGAAAACAAGGGTAAATCATGGGTTAGGGCAGTACGATGGGCAGTCATATCTATTGTAGCACAACATGTATTCAGTGTTGTAACATCGTATCCTTTTTCGTATGCAGTTCTGACTGTAGATTCAACGCAGCAATTGGTTAAAAAGCCACAAATTACGGTATGTTTAATATTTAATTGACGTAAAATAAAATCCAAATTGGTGCTGTAAAAAGCATCTAACCCTCGTTTACCTTCAATAATAATATCATTAGGTTCTGGTTTGACATCATCAACGATTTCAGCCCCCCAGCTACCTTGGCGAAAAGCTTTATTATTAACAACATTTTGTAAGACACCATAAGTTGGTTTTCTGATTTCACGGTAATCTTCAGAAAACGTAATAGGTGAATAAATAATATGAACCCCTTTTTGACGGGCTTGTTGCAGGGCTTCTTTGGAATTGGCCAACATATTTGTTTGTTGCATACATGATTGTACCCCTTCGTGCAGGGCACCCCCCTTCGAAGTAAAATCATGTTGAAATTCGATTAAGATTAATGCTGTTTGGGAAGATATCATATTAAATTACTCTGTTTATAAGTTGAGATAAAGACGTTAACTTTAATGTTAAAAGTATATTATTGTATTAAAAGAATGAAGAAAAAATATTGTTCTTGTAGATCAAGTTGATAAGAGGCTTAATAAGGATAATTCCTAATTATTAAGAGAATTATAATAAGATTAAAGTGAAAAGATTGTTTTATGGATAATAATGATACGGTAAAAAGATTAACAGTTCCAGATATTATGGCGAAAAAAGGGAAAGATCCTGTTGTATCTTTGACAGCATATACAACACCAGTGGCACAATTAATGGATTCCTATGTCGATTTGGTTTTGGTTGGGGATTCCCTTGGGATGGTAATTTACGGATTACCGACCACTTTATCCGTTACAACTGAAATGATGATTGCTCATGGTCAGGCAGTTATGCGTGGTACAAAAAGAGCCTGTGTTATGGTAGATTTACCATTTGCCTCTTATCATGAAAGTCCACAGCAAGCGTTTCGTACGGCCGCCCGTATATTGCAAGAAACAGGGGCGGCGGCTGTTAAACTAGAGGGAGGTGAGGAAATGGCTGAAACAGTCGAATTTCTTACCAAGAGGGGGATACCCGTATGTGGTCACGTTGGTTTAATGCCTCAAGCTGTACAAATGATGGGTGGTTTTAAAGTTGCTGGTAAAAATGACATCCAAATACAAAAGGTTATTCAAGACAGCCATGCCATTGCCAATGCAGGGGCTTTTGCCATCGTTTTAGAAGGAATTATTGAACCTGTCGCACAAACAATTACACAGCAACTCTCTATTCCGACCATTGGCATAGGGGCATCCCCAACATGTGATGGTCAAGTTTTGGTTTGTGATGATATTTTTGGTGTTTTTCAGGGATTTAAGCCAAAATTTGTTAAACGTTATGCACAAGTTGGCCAAATAATGGAAGAAGCAGTTAAACAATATGCATCAGAGGTAAGATCTAGAAGCTTCCCAAGTATGGAATATTGTTTCCAACCTAAAAAATCCTAAGGCATAATAATTACGATTATTATCAGATATAAGTGTATGATTATAATCGTAATTCTTTTTTATAGAAATATTGCTTCTGAATTATTATTAAGAAAAGCTTTCGTTTGGTATTACCAGTAGATATGAAGCAATATAGCAGAGATATAGGTTATAGTTACGGATAATCTTTATTATGGCTTTTCATCTATTATAATTAAGTTTATATCATAATATCATATTGTACAAAGTAGAGAAAAGATCAAAAAATAGGATGCCAGTAGGATTAACCCAAACTGAATTAATCGCCGTATTAGTAGCAGTAATTGATTATCAGCCCTGTGTCATGACGATACGTCATGGCATGATGTTACCTTCTGGTCCGTTTGAGCTAAGCCATCCCAGTTTACAATCTGGTTTACGTGATTGGATTCATAAACAAACTCGCCATCCAGTTGGATTTTTGGAACAATTATACACATTTGCTGACCGTGATCGTATTCCTAACCGGCCCGATGTTCGAACGATTTCTATCAGTTATTTGGGATTGGTACGTCAACAACATTCGGCTGTGGATGATCTTGTTTGGCATAAATGGTATCAACATTTCCCGTGGGAGGACTGGCGAAATGGGAAACCAGACTCTTTTGACGATATTATTCGTGCATTACAAGAATGGTCAGTTCAAGACCGTGTTCAACGTTCGAAACGTGAGCGTCGTATCGCTTTTTTGTTTGGGTTAGATGAAAATGGATGGGATGAAGATCTAATCTTGCAACGTTATGAACTGTTGTACGAAGCTGGTTTGTTACAAGAAACAGGAAATTCTTCAACATTGGGTTTAGCAATGTATGCAGACCATCGACGTATTTTAGCCACAGCTATTGCGCGATTACGGGCTAAAATCAAGTACAAAGCCGTTGTTTTTGAATTAATGCCACAATGTTTTACCTTGTTACATTTACAAAAAAATGTTGAGGCAATCATTGGGCAACCTCTGCATAAACCTAATTTTCGCCGTATGATTGAACAACAAGGATTAATCGAAGAAACAGGGGAAAGCGAAAGTGAAACGGGGGGCAGGCCGGCAAAACTGTTTCGATATCGTCGTTCTATATTGGATGCAAGGGCATTATCAGGATCGAAATTACCGCTATCACGCAATTAAGTGAATTGACTTAATCTCAAATCGAGATTAAGCTGCATATTGAATATACTCAACATGAGTATAAATGGAGGCAAATATGCATGCTAATCAAGCTCAGTTGTTAACAGATAAAATTGAAAAGATCGTCCCTCGTTCTGAGCGGATGAGTTTGACACGAAAAATTCAACGCATTAATCAATTAAAACAAGAAAGAAATGCGGTAATTTTAGTCCACAATTATCAAATGCCTAAAATCTTTCATACAGTTTCTGATATTGTTGGTGACAGCCTTGCCCTGGCTAGAGAGGCTGAAAAAGTCGATGCAGACGTAATCGTGATGGCGGGCGTGCATTTTATGGCTGAAACTGCAAAATTATTAAATCCCAATAAAACAGTTCTTATTCCTGATACAGAGGCAGGATGTTCGCTGGCTGAATCTATTACTCCTCAAGATGTTTTAACATTGCGAAATAAATATCCTGGCGTGCCTGTCATTACTTATGTGAATACCTCAGCTGCGGTTAAGGCTGTGTCAGATATTTGCTGTACGTCAGGAAATGCTAAAAAAGTTGTAGAGGCCTTGGGTGTTCCGCGCGTTATTATGATTCCAGATGAATATTTGGCACAAAATATTGCACAGCAAACGAATGTAGAAATTTTAACATGGAAAGGGCATTGTCAAGTTCATGAGTTAATCGCCCCAGAGGATGTTGAACAAATGCGTCAAGATCATCCAAATGCCGCAATTCTTGCCCATCCAGAATGTCCACCCGAAGTAACGGCCGCTGCTGATTTTTCAGGATCAACAGCAGAAATGTCAGATTTTATGGATCAGAAAAGAGCACAAAATGTTATTTTATTAACTGAGTGTTCAATGAGTGACAACCTAGCAATCAATCATCCTGATATTAATTTTATTCGTTTGTGTAATTTATGTCCACATATGCAACGTATTACAATTGATAATATTCTAGATGCATTAGAAAACAACCGATATGAAGTCAACGTGGACCCGTCGATTGCTGAACCTGCGCGTTTGTCAATTAAACGGATGTTGGAAATATGATTACTTCCTTAAAAACCCAAATTGTTGTAGTTGGCAGCGGCCTAGCGGGGATGATTACGGCTCTGCAATGTGCCCCTAATTCTGTGATACTGATTACCCAAGGTAAACTGGGTCAACACACGTCCAGTGCTTTGGCACAAGGCGGGATTGCTGCAGCTTGTTGGGGTGATGATAGTTGTGATAATCACGAGCAAGATACAATGGCAGCTGGCGCGGGATTGTGTGATCCCAAAGTGGTGCATGATATTTTATCTATGGGTGGGGACGCGATAAGCTTATTGCAACAATATGGTGTTATTTTTGACCACGATGGGCAAGGTAATCCAACTTTAGGGTTAGAGGGTGCACATAGTCATCGTCGTATTTTTCACATAAACGGCGACGCTACAGGAAAAGGGATCATTCATGCGTTATGTGATGCTGTATTAAAAGCTTCTCACATTACGGTTATGTCTGATTCTTTGGTTACGCAGCTTATATTGGTTGACGGCGAAGTATCAGGGGTTTGCGTTCAGCATGGTGACCAACCGATTAAGATTTCAGCATCCCACGTTGTTTTAGCAACAGGAGGTATTGGGGGATTATATGGGGATAGTACAAATCCGTTAAGTAACTTTGGACAAGGAATTGCGTTGGCAGCAAATGCAGGAGCAACGCTGGCCGATTTAGAGTTTGTTCAATTTCATCCCACTGCTTTAGATACCCCCCGATTTCCAGAAGCATTGATTAGTGAAGCTGTGAGGGGGGAAGGCGCTATATTGCTTAATGAAAAGCAAGAGCGTTTTTTAAAAGATTATAAAGGGCAAGAATTAGCCCCCAGAGATGTGATTGCACGTGCAATCACCCGCGAAATCCAACGTGGTGGGCGTGTCTACCTAGACGCAACGAAAGCTTTAGGAGATCATTTTAAAGATCGTTTTCCTTCAATTGATGCTTTATGTAAAGAAGCAGGGATCAACCCAGCACAGGATTTAATCCCTGTAAAACCTGTTGAACATTTTCATATGGGGGGTGTGGCTACAAATAGCGATGGGCAAACTTCTGTAACAGGTTTATGGGCGGTGGGAGAGTGCGCTGCGACGGGATTACATGGTGCCAACCGATTGGCTAGTAATTCTTTGTTAGAGGCAACCGTGATGGGTATACGCGTTGCACGTTCTATATTGGCGCAGGGGGATAAAAACATTAAAGAGGATAGAGTGGTAAAGAATATCAGCCCCTTTGTTTTTGATTTATCACCAGTGCAAGGCGTTATGAATAACTTGTTAGGAATTATTCGTTATGAGGACGGATTAATTAAAGCCGTTCAAAAGTTATTAAGGATCATTCAATGTTCAAAAAATCACCATTATCCAGCCCAAGTTGCATTGATGATTTCGGTCAGTGCCTTTTTGCGCAAGGAATCAATTGGTTCTCATTTTCGGACAGATTATCCTGAAACCTTGCCCAAATCCCAGCGTTCCTTTGCAACTTATCAACAATGTTTATCGATTGCCCAGCAATTTATTTAATTTTTATGAAGAAAAGAGGTTTACCATGTCTCTTCCTCGTTTGTTAATTGAACCTATCATTCGTAACGCACTAACAGAAGATTTAGGATTAGCAGGGGACATTACCAGTCAAGCTGTTATTCCTGTTGAACATCAGTCAACTGTTGCTATGATATCCCGAGAAAGTGGTGTATTGGCCGGAATTGATGTCGCAGCTTTGTCTTTTGAACTGGTAGATAATTCTATTATATTTGAAAAGCACAAACAAGATGGGGATATCTTATTCCCAGGAACGGTAATTGCAACGGTTAAAGGGCCCTCACGTTCCTTATTAACGGGCGAGCGCACTGCATTAAATTTTATTAGCCATTTGTCAGGTATTGCCTCTGTTACCCATCAGATCGTAACGTCAATCAAAGAAACCAAAGCCCAAGTCGTATGCACTCGTAAAACAACCCCAGGGTTGAGAGTTATGGAAAAATATGCCGTTAAATGCGGTGGGGGTAGAAATCATCGTTTTGCACTTTATGATGGTATTTTAATTAAAGATAATCATATTGCAATTGCGGGCAGTGTAAGCAAAGCCTTGATGGATGCTAAAAGTTATGCTGGACATATGGTTAAAATCGAAATTGAAGTCGATACGTTGGAACAATTACAAGAGGCTTTGTCTGTAGGGGTTGATGTTGTGTTGTTGGACAATATGTCTCCTGATACATTGCGCAAGGCTGTTTCAATGGTTAATGGTCAAGCCATTACTGAAGCCTCTGGTAGGATTACCCCTCAAACTGCCCCAGCTATTGCAGCCAGTGGGGTTGATATGATTTCAGTGGGATGGATTACCCATAGTGCATCTATTTTAGATATTGGTTTAGATTTTATATAAAAAATTGAATTATGTATTCGCAAACTTCGTAACGCGTGTTTGCAAGTTTATTATATAACCTTGGATTATGTTTGATCAAGACATTGTTAGTGGGATCAGAAGAACAAAGCTGGTCGATAAATCATTGAATGAAATATTGATATAAAGCCATTCAATGCCTTACTCTTTGATCCCAAAAATATGAATCGTTTATGAAGGGCACTATATAAAAAAGTCGTTCTTATGATTATCAGCTGTCTTCATTACGTTCAAATATTGTATTAAATATTATTAATGAGACATTACAGTAAAAACTCTATTTCTTGAGTAAATTTCTGCAAAGATTCTTCAGACACCAGCATATCTCCTTCATAGGTCAAGTTTCTACCATAATAATAGATAAATTTAAAATCAATGACGTAACCTAAACCATTTTTATTTGTAGTAAAATCCAAAGCAATATCATCATCACGAGGACTCAAAAGCAACCACAATCTCCATTTTTTAATAAGCTTTTTAACTTATTATGAAACTCTTTTAACAAATCAAAACCAAGACTTATATTTCTGGACGTAAATACAATGTCAGCATTTCTGTAATAAAAATTACATTCGATATAATCACCATACCCCCACCATTTTTTGCTAGTTATAAATCGAAGAATATTAATCTGTATAAAGGCTGCGTTTCCTGCAATTTCAATTATTTCTATAATCGTTTTTTTATTCGTGAACCGTATAATACCTGGGGGGGCGTGTGAGATAAGAAATAGAATATGAACTGGAAGTTATCATTCACATACTCTATTCCTAAATAGGAGTTTTAGTAACAGTTAGTCTTTTTTGTTATATTTTGGTAAAGAAATGAGTCAATTCAGGACTGTAGATTATGAAATCTTTACTAGTTTTATGACATAATCATCAATTGGCATGACATTATTTTTAGTAATACGTTAAGAGTAGTTTAAGGAAATAGCGTGCTGATATTATGATTTTTTTGAACCTATAAAAGGTGAAGTTGCCAAGTGTTAATATTGTTGTGGCAAATCTAATGATGTATTAGGAATAATGCACATTCGTAATATGAAAAGACAATTTTAATGATACACCGTTATATGAATGATCAGTTAGCAACCCGTATTGTGTTTTTTATTACAGGGTTAATAACAGCAACTTGGGCTGTGATAGTACCTTTTGCAAAAGTGAATACTGGTATTGACGATGCTGTATTAGGGTTTTTATTATTATCATTGGGTATCGGGGCTATTATTGCGATGCCTTTGGCTGGACCATTGTCATCACGTTATGGATGTAGAAGACTGATTATCGCCTCATTTATTATTATGTTAATTTCCGCACCTTTTTTATCCTTTATTTCGCATGTTATTCTTTTGGCGGTGGTTTTGCTTATTTTCGGGGTGGGGGTAGGTATGACGGATTGTGCCATGAATATTCAGGCCATATTGGTTGAAAAGAAAGCTGGCAAGGCATTGATGTCAGGGTTTCATGGGATGTATAGTGTTGGTGGAATAGTTGGTGCTGGTTTAATGACTGGAATGCTTGCTTTGGGAATAAATGTTATTCCTTCCACTTTTATAATTTTAATGTTGATTACCTTTCTCTTTATCAGCAGTTTTTCACATTTATTGCCTTATGCCAATCCAGTAGAAGGTCCAGCATTTGCCATTCCAAAGGGAACAGTGCTGATATTAGGTATTATATGTTTTGTTGTTTTTTTGGTTGAAGGTACTGTTCTTGATTGGAGTGCTGTTTATTTGGTTGATGCCAAAAAGATTGATGACGCATTGGGGGGATTAGGATTTACTGTATTTGCAGTTGCAATGACCATTGGACGGTTAACGGGGGATTTTATCATTAATCGGTTCGGGGCTTTTCATGTTGTAATTTTGGGGACAATGATGGCTCTAGTAGGATTTTATTTTGTTATTACTGGACATGCGTTATCTGTGCTTTTGATTGGATATTTTTTAATTGGTGGTGGGTGTGCCAATATTGTCCCTGTAATGTTTAACCAAATAGGACGGCAGCAATCAATGCCTCAGATGGTTGCCGTACCTGCAGTCACAACGCTTGGTTATATTGGTGTTTTAGCTGGACCAGCAATCGTTGGATTTATTGCTCATCTCAGTTCATTGCCGTCTGCTTTTGTAATGATAGCTACATTATTGCTTGTAGTTCTATGTTTGACGTTCGTTTTACGTAAAAGAATAAATATGAGCTAGATTATTAGAGTTATTTATAAACAGCTAGTATTAAGTAATGTATAATAAATTAATATAGTAATTGATGGCTGTTAAGGTAAGTTGCCCCGAAAGAAACCAAATCTCTTCGAAAGTCGTTGTTTAGGGTTTGTTCACACTCTGATGCAACAGGTTTGGTTGCATCACTTATAATAAAAGTTTTCAATCCTGCTTTAATAGCATCTTTGGCAGAATAGGCAACGCAAACGTCCTCGGCAAGGCCCGTAAGAAAAATGCGTGTTATTCCCAGATTCTGCAGCCACCCCATAAGTCCTGTTGATGTTTTTTTGTCGTTTTCATAGAAGGCAGAATAGCTATCGATATTTTTGTGCATGCCCTTACGGATAATCAATTGAAAATATTGTTGATGCAAAGATGGGGCAAGGGCTGCCCCGTTTGTATTTTGAACAGCATGGGTGGGCCATAATCGTTGTTTGCCATAAGGTAAAATAATTTTATTGTTGCTGTGATTGGGATGATTACACTTAAAAGAGATATGATCTTGTGGATGCCAATCTTGTGTTGCAAAAGCTCGATGAAATTTTGAGGAAAGTAAATTGTTAATCACAGGAATAATTTGATCCCCATTTTCAACGCCCAAAAGCCCACCCGGTAAAAAGTCATTTTGCACATCAATGACAGCCAAAATATCGGTTTGTTGATTGATGTGCAATTTCGTCATAATTCTTCTATTCGTTTGTTAATGCGGTCGCAATACGACGGGCAAAAAGGGTTGGATCAAGGGGCATTTCACCATCTTGCACGCGGGCAAGATCTAGTAAAATAGCGGCTTCATCATCGATATTGGTGCCTGCTTTAACCTTAGAGATTAAAGACTTAATCCAAGGATGTTTTATATTAACCTCTAAGATAGGAGGAGTAGAGGGCATGCTTTTATCATTACGGCGCATTAAACGTTGCATTTGCAAGTCTGGGCCGTTTTCTGATGCAGCAAGGATCACTGGGCTATCAACCAAACGTTGGGTAGTACGTGCTTCGACGATTTTGTCTTTTAAAATTTCTTGTAAAGATTTTAAAAGATTTTCTTCCTCTTCACTATTGGTATGTTGAGTTTCCCCCATTAACTTTTCAAGGTCTTCCTTGGCTCGGGTTATGCTGCGCAAAGGTTTATCGTTGAATTTACCAACACGATCGGGCCAAAATGCATCTACTGCATCAGTGAATAATAATACCTCTATTCCTTGGGCTTTAAAACCTTCCAATTGAGGAGAAGATGTTAAGATTTCTTTTGAGTCCCCTGCTAGATAATAGATAGCTTTCTGATCTTCTTTCATACGGGATACGTAATCAGATAGGGTTGTGAACCCTTCTTGTGTAGAAGAATAGAATCTGGATAATTTTGCAATGGTTTCTGTATGTTCCCCATTTTCCCAAAGACCTTCTTTGAAAATTGCGCCAAATAGATTCCAGAATTTTTCGTATGTTTCCTTGTCTTCGGATAATTTTTGTAATTCAGAAATGACACGATTGGTTAATGCCTTGCGAATACGTGCCAACACGGGGGTGTTTTGCAACATTTCACGTGATACGTTTAAGGGCAGATCTTCGGTATCAACGATCCCTTGGATAAAGCGTAACCATGCAGGCAGCATTTCTGCTTCATCGGTGATAAACATACGGCGCACATGTAAGCGAACCTTGCTCTTTCTTTCTTGATCGACGGGTTCGAATGGGGAAATCATACCAGGCAGGAAGAGCAATGCTGTAAACTCAATAACTCCTTCTGCATGCCATAACAACGTTGCCAAAGGCTTATCAAATAAATGGGTTACGTGACGATAAAATTCTTCCATTTGTTCGTCAGTAATTTCACTGCGTGGTTTGCGCCAAATGGCTGTCCCTGTATTGGCGTTTGTTTCTTTGTCATCTTGTTTAATAACAATTGGCCATGCGATGTGATCTGCCCATTTGCGGATAATATTTTCTAGTCGCATACTTTCAAGATATTCATCAGCATCGCTTTTAATATGAAGAATAATATCTGTGCCAGCAGTGTCGCGTGTGGTTTGGATCATGCTATATTGACCCTTACCTTCTGATGTCCAAATCCATGCTTCGTCAGTTCCTGCACGGCGTGAAATGACCTCTACTTTGTCTGAAACCATAAATGCAGAATAAAATCCAACCCCAAATTGACCGATAAGGTTGGGACGATCTTCTGGTTTTGTATCTTTTAATTGTTTTTCAAAAGCACGGGTTCCAGAGCGTGCAATGGTTCCAAGGTTTTGGATCATTTCATCTTTGGTCATTCCCAGTCCATCATCACTGATGGTTAACAAGCGTGCTTCTTTGTCAATCGTAAGACGAATTTGAGGGGTTGCAGGGAGGGCACAAGCCTCGTTGGTTAGGGCTTCGAACCGTCTTCTGTCTGTAGCGTCAGCGGAATTTGCAATTAATTCGCGTAGAAATATTTCCCTTTCTGAATAAAGTGCATGTACCACCAAATCCATTAGGCGTTCAACTTCAGCACTAAATTGATGCTGTTCTTCTTGATGTGTCTCTGTGCTCATAAATTGGAAATCCTATTATTCTAGGTTAAAATATCACTATGAATATAAACTATTCGTTAAGTATGATTATAATTAATTTTTTAATTTTGTTGTAGTCCTATAGAAGGATTTTTTATTACATTAGTAGTATTCGCCAATATCTGATGGGTTAAAAATACATGGCACAGATTCTTATTCAAAATGCCGATATCATTCGTGCTTTGACACAGGTAAAAACCATTGCTTTGATAGGTGCATCCGCAAAACCTGATCGTCCAAGCTATCAAGTAATGGGTGAGTTACTTAATTATGGGTTCAAAGTCATTCCCGTAAATCCTGGCTGTGTAGGCGAGTTGATTTTACAGCAAAAAACAGTGGCCAGATTATCTGATATTAACGTTGCTATAGATATGGTGGATATTTTTCGTCAGTCCACGGCTGTGCCAAATATTGTAGATGAGGTTTTAACTTTACCTAATCGTCCAAGAATTTTGTGGATGCAGTTGGGGATTGTGCATGAGCAAGCTGCGACAAAAGCTATTAATCACGATATTGATGTCGTTATGGATCGGTGTCCAGTCATTGAGCTGGGATTGCATTAATAGTTTAACATCGACCTAAAATAGTATGTATTTGCGTTGAAAGCCATTGTAAATATCGATTTATTATAGTGATTAATGGTGAAAACCCAGAGTGAGTTTCAAGCGTCTCTTCATTCATATAAAGACTTTTGTTAATTTCGATTTGCATTGTATGAATATTTTTTCGTGGATTACCATAGTGGCGGGTAATATATCCACCTGCATAAGGCATATTTTTTAAGGTTTTTAGTCCTTGATTTTCAAAAAATTGCTGGCTGTTATTGATCAGTAAAGGCGAACAGGTTTGGGAAAAACCATCGCCTAACACAATATCGGCATAATACGGGGTATATTTATTGGGGGAAGGCATGGAATGAACATCCAATATAATGCATCCTTGATGAGATTGAGTAGAATAATAAATAAAATCTTGAATTTTCTGATGATATGGGAACCAGTATGTTTGTATTCTTTGTTGAATTTTTTTAAAAGATAAATAATATTTATAGATGGCCTTACGATTGCTGCCGATTTTATGAATAGTACCCAATCCTCTTTTTACTTGTGCAGTTTGCGAATTGCACCATGATGGTAAGGGGTCTTTATACATATCTGGGTCTAATTCCCAAGCTTCACGATTCAAATCACAAAAAATCCTAGGCAAGTCAGTTCGTAACAATGAGCCTCCAGCTTTTGTTGTTTGATTGAATAATTGATGAACGTAACAATCTTCACTTTTGCGTAATTCCGATAATGGTAATCGACATAGTGACAGTAAATCTTGGGTATAATGGGCCCCAGAGTGTGGAGAGCTGACTAAAATAGGATAAGAATTGGAAATATTGGGCTGGTGCAAAATAAAAGGTGCAGGTGGTAGAGAAAGGGATAAATTAAACAGTGACATTCCTGACCTAATAATCATAAATAATTTCGGTTAATTTAATAAATATTGTATTTTTTTTAATTTGACTACTTGCACTTTTAAAAGAACCTCGCTATTAACAATTATCAACTAAGATGGGTGTATAGCTCAGCGGGAGAGCACTACCTTGACATGGTAGGGGGCACAGGTTCAATCCCTGTTACACCCACCATCTTATATTTCCTAATAAATAAAAATATACAAAATCATATTGATTTTATTATCAATATATTTAGTATTTTGTGACAGTTATCAGTTTTATTAAACGTTTAGGTGTCACATGACCGAATTGCAGGTTAGTCGAAGGACAATTGCTGAATTATTAGGGACAATGAAGGATACGCAATTTATCGTACCTGATTATCAGCGTCCTTATCAATAGGATTATGAAAGATGCTCAACCCTATGGAATGATATTATTGAGTTTCATTCAAATGAGGGGAAAGATAGTAAGAACCAATACTTTCTTGGAACAATTGTTACCTGTAAGAATAGGGATAATGGTATAGAAATTATAGACGGACAACAAAGGTTAACTTCAATTTTGTTGCTGTTAAGAAGTTTTTATCGCCATTTAGAAAGCATGAGTAGCAGTAATATTGTTGTTAATCTTAAAAACAAAATTGCACCCTGTATTTGGGATTTAAACGATCTTACTGGAGAAGTTATTGAGGAAAGAATAAGGTTAAGGTCTTTAGTTGCTGCCGATGACGATGCCGATATTTTACATTTGCTTTTGCAAAAAGGTTTTTTTGAACCAGTTAACGAAGTCGTAGAAAGATCAATCTATTACAAAAACTATATGTACTTTTTAGAACAATGTCGTGAATATGCAAAAGATAACCCTACTGATTGGGAATATTTATGTTTAAGAATTCCAAATAGATGTATCTTATTACCAATAGAGTGTGAAGATATTGATTCTGCTTTGACAATTTTTTCGACTTTAAATAATAGAGGGATGCCCTTATCCGACGCAGATATTTTTAAGTCAGAGATTTATAAAACTTTGATTACTGATCATGAAAAGAGCAATTTTGTAAAAAAATGGAAAGATCTAATAGAAATTACAGAACTAGGTGGTTTTTCACTGAATGATATTTTTAGATATTATACTCATATCGAACGTGCTAAAAGAAAAATTACCGACAAAGAAATTGGTCTGAGACGTTTCTATACTGCTGTTGATAAAAATAATAACAAGATATTATCCTTTTCCTTGGTTGATAAATTAATTGATCTTGCGAAATTTTGGCAAGATATACTACTTAATAGTAATGATAATATTTTTTTGGATATAGATGGTGCAAAGTGGTTGCAATGTTTGAAATTGTATCCCAATGAATTTTGGAGATATATTGTTAGTGTTTATTATGCAGCCAATAAGAAAGATTTTAATTCCTCTAAATTTACGTTGTTTTTAAAGGAGCTTTTAGCTTTTTTGTACGCGAAATTTTTAATTTCGCCAACCAGTTCTGCAATCAAAACTGATATTTACAAAGCATGTGTGGAAATTTACCATAATAATTTTAAAAGTTTTAATCAGCTTGTTCCAGAAAAAATTCATTTTAAGAATAACTCTTCTGGTAAGTTAACAAAGGGCATCTTGTTATTGTATGCCTATATGTATTCCGATAAGCAAGAGCTTTTGCCTGATAATATTGAAGTTGAGCATATTTGCCCCAAAAAATGGCAAAATACGAATTATAACGGATGGTCTTATGAAAATGCGCAAAAATATTTAGAGGCCTTAGGTAATAAAATTGTTTTGGAGAAAAAACTTAATATACAATGTGGTAATAATTATTTTGGTAAAAAGAAAGAGAAGTATGCAGAATCAATTGTAATTGAGGCGAAAGAATTTTTAGCTAATTATCAAGACAATATGGATTGGAATGAAGAATCTATTATTTTACGTGAGCAGAAAATGATCGAGAAATTACAATATTTTTTCGAGAGTTATCAAAAGAAGCAAAAGTGAGTAATTTTTTGCAATTTCTAAAGCAACAATGAAGGTCTAAAGTCTGATACTGTTGCTTTAATTTCAGACCTTTAATAAATAATTTTATTTAAAAAGCATAGATTTCATAACAGTATCTTTATCAATAAAATGATGTTTTAGGGCGGTCAAAATGTGTCCAACAATCATTAAACCAACAAACCAAGATAGATAAATATGAATAGGTTTCAGAATTGAGGCGAGTTGTGTATTTTTATTTATAAATGCGGGGATATCAAATAAATACAATACTGGGGCAGTTCGTCCAGCACTCCAACTTAATAAGCAGCCTGTCAGTGGCATCAATAACAAGACGATGTATAGAAATACGTGCATTATATGTGCTAATATTTTCATAATATTTGGCATTGTTTTTGGTAATTTTGGTGCTGGATGTGTATATCGCCAAAATAAACGAATAAAGAAAAGAAAGAGAATGGTTGTTGCAATATTTTTATGCAACATAATCAAATTTAATTTCAAAGATGATTGATTAGGTGAAAAAATAAAATGATCTCTGTAAAATGCAAGGCACCACACAAAAATAAAAAGAGTCGCCATAAGCCAGTGTAAAATCTTGGCAGTGTTTGTATATGAGTGGTTCATTAATATATCCTGTAGATGCAAGAAATTATTAATATTATGTATTATTTTCTTTCTTAAGAAAATCAAATAATATTCACCAACATAATAAACAAAAGGGAGAGAGAAATGATCAATAATATCTATTGTGTGGGCAGAAATTATACAGAACATGCAAAAGAATTAGGAAATAATGTCGAGGCAGAACCCATTATTTTTAGTAAACCAAATTCTTCTTTGATCACCGATGGGATGGCTACATTGCCAAATTTTTCGGATGATATACATTTTGAAACGGAAATTGTCGTTAAAATTAACAAAGATGGCTTTCAAATCGATCAACAAGATGCACCGTCATATTACGATGAAATTGCAGTTGGATTAGATTTAACTGCTAGGGATTTACAAACGAAATTAAAAGATAAGAAACTGCCTTGGTTTTTATCAAAAGGGTTCAAGGATTCTTGTTACGTCTCACCCTTTGTTTTAAAATCAAGTTTGCCCAAAGATATAATGTTTCATATGACAATTAATAACAAGGAACGTCAACGCGGATCGACCAAAGATATGATATTTAGTATTGATCAGATCATCGTTTATTTAAGTCGTTTTATTACTTTGAAAAAAAATGATTTAATTTATACAGGAACTCCCAAGGGGGTCGGGAAATTATATCGTGGTGATGAAATAACACTATTCTTGGAAAATAAGGAAATAGGAAAATTAAAGATTACGATATAACTCGATATCATTTATGATATGCAATGGTAAATATCTGGGTTGTAAGAAAAAACCGTTTGGATATAGCAAGATTATATGATCAATGTTAGGGTGTAATTTATTATATAAAGTTACTATCAGATAAGGATTTTGAATGTTAGAGCGTCGACAGTTTTTAATGGGTGCAGGGGCGGTTACAACCTCTTTGATTTTGTCTGATTCCCTGCTGCCTCAAGCGGTTGCTCAAAGTTCTGCAGGATATTCAGGATTTTTAAAACAAATTTACCAACAAGCAGTTCAGCAAGGTATGGATGCTTCTATTATGAAGCGTGCTTTACTTAGTCTCTCTACCCCTAATGCCAAAGTCATTCAATTGGATCGTAAACAACCAGAATTTACATTGACATGGGATCAATATTTTCAAAAAGTAATTACCCCTACAAAGATTCAACAGGGTAAAGCCGCATATCGATCTTTACAGGGAACATTATCCAAGATTTGGAAACAATATCAGGTCGATCCAAGAATAGTTTTAGGGATCTGGGGGCTTGAATCGGCTTATGGAAAACATACTGGTAAATTTAACGTTATTGATTCATTGGCAACTTTGGCCTTTGAAGGTAGACGAGCCAAATTTTTTAAATCAGAGTTAATGAACGCTCTAAAAATTCTTAATAACAGAGATATAGCTCCAGAACAAATGCTGGGAAGTTACGCAGGGGCGATGGGACAACCGCAATTTATGCCCAGCGCTTATTTACGATATGCAGTCGATTTCTCTGGAACTGGTCAAAGAAACATTTGGACGAATGTTCCTGACGTTTTGGCTTCAATAGCAAATTATTTGGCAAAGTGCGGGTGGAAGGCCTCTGAACCTTGGGGACAAGAAATCACTATTCAGGGGAATATACCACAAAGTATGATCGGTCGTAAAAATGTTAAAACCCTTGGACAATGGGAGGCATTAGGGGTGCGTCGTAAAAACGGTACTGAATTTTCTAATCGTTCCGTTTCTGGGGCAGTCATCAGACCTGATGGTGTTGGGGGACGGGCATTTATGGTTTATCATAACTTTAACGTTATTCGTCGTTACAATCCTTCGGACTATTATGCTTTGGGTGTCGGATTATTAGGGGATGCAGTTGCTTAAACAAAGTCAATTGTATTTTTTTAAATAGAGGCGTAAAGCTAAAATTATTGTATATTAATTTATGAATGGCTGCATATCTTGATGAATAACAATATTTTAAAAAGATGTGGTTTCTTAATTGTAGCACTAGTCTTAGCTTCTTGCTCAAAAGATAACCATCAGCCTGAACACAAGGCTGAAATTCATTATATAATTGGACAACCTTACCAGTTGGGTGAACGCTGGATGTATCCAGAGGAAAATTTTGCCTATAAAGGGACTGGTATTGCGGTTGTTTCAAAAGAAAAAGTTGGCAAGATAACTGCTGATGGTGAAATTTATAATCCTCAATTAATGACAGGTGCGCACCCTACGTTACAATTGCCTGCAATTGTTAAGGTGCGTAATCTTGATAATGGTCGTGAAGTCGTTATTCGGTTAAATGATCGTACGACGTCTGCCCCACCTAGGGAATTGGAAGTGACACCAAAAGTTGCAGAATTGCTTGGATTTACGGTGCAATCCCCTGCAAAAGTTGAAATTATCGAGGACGAAGCTCAAAGTCAAAAAATAGCTCTTGAAATGCCTAATGGTCCACAAACGCAAATGCAGGTTGAAACGGCCCCCTTAGACACGATAAAGGTTGAAAATTTAGATGGATCATCTTCTATACAAAATCATTCTCTTGAACAACCAAAAGATAATGGTATAAAAACACCTATGTCTTTACCCGAATTCCCTGCTGTCTATACCCAAGGTGTTGCGACAGGGGGGCAGTTATGGATTGATGGTGGATCGTTTACCTCTAAGATTTATGCAGATCGCTTAGCTGCAAAAATGGGGGGGCATTTGGCTTATACCTATACTGGTGGAAGACGTGTGATTAGGGTTCGTTCTGGGCCTTATTCTACTGTGGAACAGGCAGATCAGAATTTAGATTATTTGTTAAAATCTGGCATTAAAGGTGCCAAAATTATCGTTGAATAGGATTGGGCGTGCATACTCGTAGATCATTATTAGCTGGTGCCAGTGGCCTTGCTGTCTCTTTGGCTGTATTACCTTTCTCATCTGCTGATGCTGTGCGCCGTAAAGCACACCGTCAAGCAGCATCTCAAACTGCTGCGCAAACAGCTGTATCAAATGGCCCCCCAGCAATGACGCCAATCGGACCTTTTGATACGTCTGCTCAATATGCCTTTGTCATGGATTATAATACCGGAACGGTGTTATTGGATAAATTGGCTGACCAACCAATGCACCCATCTTCTTTAACCAAGATTATGACCTGCTATATTGTTTTTGGAATGTTACGCAGTGGTCGTTTAAGGTTGGATCAATTATTACCTGTCAGTGAAAAAGCATGGCGTATGCAGGGTTCAAAAATGTTTGTGCCTTTGAATGGTCAGGTTTCTGTTCAGGATTTAATCCAGGGTGTTATTATCCAATCCGGAAATGATGCGTGTATTGTTCTAGCCGAGGCGATTGCAGGATCAGAACAGCAATTTGCGAATATGATGAACGAGCTTGCCCCTAAAATGGGATTGCGTAATTCCCATTTTGTGAATTGCACGGGATGGCCTGACGATAATCATTTAATGTCTGCGCGTGATGTGGCTTTGGTTGCCTATCATCTTATCCATGATTATCCAGAATATTATCACTTTTTTTCTGAGAAAGAATTTACTTTCAATAAGATTACTCAGGGTAACCGTAACGTATTAGTCGACAAAGGACTGGCGGACGGATTAAAAACGGGGCATACTTCTGCTGGGGGATATGGGCTATGTGCCAGTTCAGAGCGAAATGGCCGTCGTGTCATTATGGTGGCCAATGGGATGAGCTCTATGAACGTACGTGCCCACGAAAGTGAACGGTTATTACAATGGGCTTTTAATCAGTTCGAAAATGTAACATTGTTCCATAAGGGAGAGGTCGTGGAAACGGCACCTGTATGGATGGGGGTTGCACCGACTGTGCCTTTGGTAGCTGGCGCAGATCTTGTAATGACATTACCAATGGGATGGCAAAACAAAATACAGGTTACCTTGGATTATAATGCCCCTATTCCTGCGCCTGTTGTTAAGGGACAAACTGTACAAGCTTCGTTATCGATTCAAAACGGGGGTAATGCTATCCAAGTGCCTATTATCGCTGGCGAATCTGTTGCAAAATCAGGGTTCATCTCGCGTGCATTTAAGAATGTCGGTTATCGATTTGGTAAATAATGCTGACCCTCAACAATTTCAAAGATTGAATTTATATATCATTCTTTGAAATTGTAAGAAAGATTTATAAGAAAGATATGATGATAATATGACAGGATACATGATTACCTTCGAAGGGGGCGAAGGAGCTGGTAAATCAACCCAAGCAAGACTTTTATACAATACATTAAAAGAGCAAAATAAAAAGGTTCTGTTAACCAGAGAGCCTGGTGGTACCAAAGGTGCTGAAGCTATTCGAGAAATGTTATTGTTTGGGGGGCATCAATTCTCATTGCGTGCCGAAATTATGGCGCATTTTACGGCTCGTTGTGATCATGTTGATAATGTTATCAAACCAGCCCTAGATCAGGGATATATTGTTATTTGTGATCGTTATATTGACTCTACCTTAGCATATCAAGGATATGGACTGGGGCAAGGAGACAACAGTCTGATTGCCTATATCCAACAATTGTCAGGTCTGATAGGGGTTAAACCTGATCTTACTTTAATTTTTGAAGCCCCTTACGACGTTATGCTAGCACGTTGCAAAGCCCGTCAGGGTAAAGTTGATCGATATGAACGTTTGGATGACGCATTTCATTATCGGGTTTTAAATGGATTTCAACAAATTTTGCAAGATAATCCAGATCGTTGTATATTAGTTGACGCCAACAAAGATTTAGACAGTATCCATCAAGATGTCTGTACTATTATAGTTAATAAATTACCTGAATGAAGCCAATGCTACCCAGAGAAAATAATCACTTATGGGGCCATCAAAAAGAATACGCATATTTCAAACAAGCGGTTGCACAAAACAAGTTGCATCATGCGTGGTTGATCAGTGGTGAAGAGGGCATAGGTAAAGCAACATTCGTTTATCATTTAATTCGCTTGATTTTAGGTACAGATGATAAAGCAATCAGCCGGATTAAGGCAGGCAGCCATGCTGATTTATTAGTAATTGGTCGGCGATTTGATGATAAGAAAAATCGTTTGCGTGCTGAAATTTTAATTGAAGATATTAGATCAGTAGCCGAGTTTTTACGTCTGACCCCAGCAGAAGGGGGGTGGCGTGTCGTTGTTATCGAAGACGCCGATAAAATGAATCGAAATGCAGCAAATAGCTTATTAAAATTATTAGAAGAACCGCCTCAAGCTGCATTATTGTTTTTAATTACAACCCATCCCAATCGATTGTTACCAACAATTTTAAGTCGTTGCCGAAAAATGCCTTTGCACGGATTATCGGATCAGGAAATGATTGCTGGATTATCAGTTTTATCCCCAAATTTACCGTTTATCGAGCAACAAACAGCTATTGATTTGGCTGATGGATCATTGGGTAAAGCATTACAATTATTAGAAAGTGGTTATTTAAATATAAAAGATATTATTGATACATTGCTAAACAATCCCATCACAGGGAAAGAGATATACGCACAAGTTGAGATGATATTACAAAAAGAAAATGGTTTTTCTTTGTTTCTAAATTTGCTAACGGATGCTATTTCTGATCGCATTCGTCATGCTGTAAGAGAGGGCAAAACCCAATTTGGTAACCCGTCCAGAACCATTCCGCAGTGGATCGATCTGTGGCAAAAACTTTTAAAGTGGCACAAAGATACAGAATCCTTTAATTTAGACAAAAAACAGACCCTAATTTCTGAATTTAACCTTGTAAGTGAACTATGAAACCTCATTATATGATTACTACCCCAATTTACTATGTGAATGGGGCCCCTCATGTTGGTCATGCTTATACCTCTATTGCTGCGGATGTCATGGCGCGCTTTAAACGGTTGGATGGGTATGATGTGTTCTTTTTAACAGGCACAGATGAACATGGACAAAAAGTCGAACAGGCTGCACAAAACCAAGGACAGACACCACAAAAATTCGTGGATATGGTTTCTGCTCAGTTTAAGAATATGGCTGATCGCTTAGAAATTACTTATGATGATTTTATTCGTACAACAGAAGATCGTCATAAAAAAAGTTGCCAGGCATTATGGAAAAAAATTGCTGATGCAGGTTATATCTATCTTGGAGCGTATGAAGGGTGGTATTCGCTGCGTGATGAATGTTATTATGGTGAGGATGAATTAGAAACAACTCCTGATGGACGCAAAATTGCCCCTACAGGTGCCGAAGTAAAGTGGTTGAAAGAACCCTCTTACTTTTTCAAGCTTTCAGCTTGGCAAGATAAATTGTTGGAATTTTATGAACAAAATCCACAATTTGTCGGCCCAGAAAGCCGTAGGAACGAATTATTAAGCTTTATTAAATCAGGATTACGAGATTTATCGATCAGTCGCACCAGTTTTAAATGGGGTATTCCCGTTCCTGGTGACGATGATCACGTTATGTATGTTTGGTTTGATGCCTTAACGAATTATATTTCTGCATTGGGGTATCCTGATGTTGAACAATCGGATCTATGGCGTTTTTGGCCTGCTGATTTGCATCTTGTTGGTAAAGAAATTGCCCGTTTTCATGCGCTATATTGGCCAGCTTTTTTAATGGCTGCGGGGCTCGATGTAACAAAACGTATATACTCCCATGGGTGGTGGACTGTTGAGGGTGAAAAAATGAGCAAATCCGTTGGCAATGTTATCGAACCTTTAAAATTGGTTGAAGAATTTGGATTGGACCCTGTTCGCTTCTTTTTATTACGTGAAGTTCCCTTTGGTGGGGATGGCGATTACAGCAGGCAGTCTTTGATTAATCGTATGAACAACGAATTGGCCAATGATTTAGGGAACCTAGCACAGCGTACGCTAACACAAGTAACGCGTAATTGTGATGGTAAAGTTCCAGAAATCGGTAAACGTAATGCAGATGACGAGGCACTGTTATCCAAAGCTGTGTTATTGCCTATTTTATTAAGAGAACAAATTGATCGTCAGGCACTGCACGAGGCTTTGGAAACAATTTGGAAGATTATCCGAGCTTCGAATGCTTATATTGATCACCAAGCCCCTTGGACGTTGAAAAAGACAGATCCTGAACGAATGGTTGTTGTTTTAAGAGTTTTGGTTGACGTAATCCGTATTGTTGCAACATGTTTACAACCCTTTATGCCTGGGGCTATGGACAAATTGCTAACTCAACTTGGGGTATTAGAAACAGAACGCCAATTTGCTGATTTAGAGAATGTTATCCCTAGTGGCCGTGATCTTCCCAAACCTGCTGGTATTTTTCCACGTTTTGTAGAGGCTGAATAAGTTCTATGTATTTAGTTGATACCCATTGTCATCTAGACTTTTTTTCAGACGAAGAAATTTTGCAATTATTGGATCATGCCAAAGATGCAGGGTTGGGGGAGGTTGTAACAATTGGCACGCGATTATCCAAAGCAGATCAGCAAAAACATATTGCGACTTTCTCTAGATCTGATTTAAAATTATGGTGCACGGTGGGGACGCATCCTGAATATGTTAAAGATGAGATTCCAATGCCTGTCGATCAGATCGTTGCCTTGACCAAAGATCCCAGCATTATTGGTATTGGCGAAACGGGCTTGGATTATTTTTATGGTGAACCCCACGTTTTTATTCGACAGCAAGAATTTTTCAGAACGCATATTCAGGCTGCTCAACAAGTGCAGTTGCCAGTTTGTATTCATGCCCGTGAAGCAGATGATGATGTTGCTAGAATTTTGCAAGAAGAAACCCAGCAGGGTGGCAGTTTTCCATTTTTAATTCATTGTTTCACGTCCAGTTGGGAATTAGCACAGGCTGCGTTGGATTTAGGCGGATATATCAGCATTTCTGGAATTGCAACCTTTAAAAATGCCAAAGAATTACGCGATGTAATAGTTAAATTGCCAAGAGATCGGATTTTGGTAGAAACTGATGCACCTTATTTGGCCCCTGTTCCTTATCGTGGAAAGCGTAATGAACCTGCTTATGTTGCACATACGGCGCGCTATGTGGCAGAATTAATTGGGATGAATGAAGCAGCGTTTATTGATCAAACAACTGAAAATTTCCATCGTTTGTTTAAAAAGGCCCAATGGTCATGAAAGTTACTTTTCTTGGGTGTGGTGCTTCTGCTGGTGTTCCAATGGTGGGGGGTGAGAACGGACAGGGGATTTGGGGTGCATGTGATCCTTTAGAACCCAAAAATTATCGAACTCGATCTTCTGTCTTAATTGAATTGAAAAGTCATCAGCGTATTTTAATCGATACTAGCCCCGATATCAGAACGCAATTACTAAGAGAACAAATTAGTAAAGTTGATGCGGTTATTTATACTCATGCTCATGCTGATCATATTGCTGGCTTGGATGAATTACGTTCTATTAATCGAATGATTGGGAAACCTATTCCTATTTATGGTACGCTTGAAACCATCGAAGAAATCAAAAGTCGCTTTTCTTATGCTTTTAAACCCTGGACAACAGCACCGCATTTTTTTCGTCCTGCATTAAAGGTTAATATTCTTCAATATGGCGATGATATTGAGGTCGTGGGAGAGCATATTCAGACCCTTGAACAATATCATGGATTTGGCAAGACTTTGGGAATACGCTTTGATCAGGTTGCATATTGTACTGATGTAATGGATATCGATCAGAAAGGATTAGATATTTTAACAGGGGTTGATACTTGGATTGTCGGATGCTTACAACGTCGACCTCATCCTGCACATGCTTGGCTGGATAAAGTGATGGAATGGCGAGAAATTATTCGTCCGCGTCGAACTATACTGACCCATATGGGGCAAGATTTGGATTGGAAATGGTTATATCATAACTTGCCTGACGCGGTAGAAGCAGCTTATGATGGCTTAAAAGTATTTATTTGATAATGATTTTATTTTGATTAAATAATAAATATTGTAGTCATAACTAATAATTCCTAATAAAAATACAATTAGATTCCCTATCTCTAATTGAAGTAGAGCTATATCTTTCGCGGATATAAAATTATTGATATTTGTAACATTTCAATAAGATATGTCGTATTGCTTAGAGAATAATTCTTTCAATTTTTTGTAAAGTTTTCTATGTTTTTTCAAGATAATTTTGCTTTATAAATTTTTTTGATCAATTAGATTTTAGCTAATTATAGCATTGAATATAAATGAAAATTCAAAAAATTTTCAAAAACATAAGAGAAATTATTTATGATTTCAGTAAATTTAACAACGACTTCTTCAAGGTTAGGCCTTTGTAGCGCAACAATATGGTCGTTGATTCATCAAACCAAGAAACCAGATAAAATTGTCTTATGGATATCACAAGAAGCATATTTAGCAGACGAAGGTATAAAAGCAATACCGAGTTGGATTGATGAGCTGAATAGTATATTAAATATAATAGAAGTTAAATTTGTAGAAAACACAGGGCCATATAGAAAAATAATTAATGCCATAAGATCTGCAAATCAATCTGATATATTATTTTATGTTGATGATGATGTTATTTATGGCGACAAGTGGTTAGAGACATTATTACAAGATTTTTATGAAAATGGATCTAAATTAGCCATAGCATCAAGAGTTCGAATAATTAGAAGAAATATTTTTGGACGTTTGCAATCATATAGTCGGTATAGAATTTGTAAAAAACCAATTAAATTTAGTCGTGATTATATAATTACAGGTGTTGGTGGTTGTGTTTTAACCAAAAGCATGATCAGTCAAGCATTGATAAATAATGATGATTATATTTTACTTGCCCCCAAAACAGATGATATATGGATAAGCAAAATATTGGAGTTGTCTGGTACAATGGTAAGGGCATGTCCCAAAGCCTTGGCTTACGTTGATGAAATAGATCATAAAAATAATGCGCTTAATTTATTAAATACTTATCAGATAAAAGGATCAAATTTAATTGCTAAATTAATGAATGGATTGGTGCAAAAGGTTTTGTCCTACCTTGGTTTGCAAAAAACAAACAATGATATATCAATTAAAAAAATATCATCTTATTTTAAAAATAAATAACTTTCAATTATTGGATTTCAATGAACTTATTTCATAACGTAAAATGGCTCTCATTTTCCCAAATTATCAAAGTAGCTTGTCAGTTATTGGGATTGGTCATTTTTGCAAGATACCTAACACCAAAAGATATTGGTGTAATGTCACTGACGATGATTGTCGTAAGTTTCGTAAATATCTTAAGAGACATGGGATCTTCTGCGGCGATAATTCAAAAAGAAGAAATTGATAGTAAATTGATAAGCTCGGTGTTCATATTAAACACGATAATGGGCTTTTCTTTGGCTATAACTTTTTATTTTCTATCTTATTATATTGCCCACTTTTTTAAGCTGGAATTATTAAATTATACTATCAAGTTAATAAGCATTACGTTTATATTAAACAGCATAACGTCCGTTCATTTGGCGATTTTAGAAAGGAAATCGCAATTCAAAACGGTGGCACTTACGGAAATAGTATCTTCGATAAGTGCATTGGGAACGGGTATATATTTTGCAGTTCATGGTTATGGTGTATATAGCCTTGTTTTTCAAACACTGGCCTTTTCACTTTTAACTTCTATCGCTTTTTGCTTTTTTTCAGGCTGGAAAATAACATTTATATTTGATCTGGATAAAATTAAATCCATTTTTAAATTTAGTTCAAATTTGGTTTTATTTAACTTTGTTAATTATTTTTCAAGAAATAGTGACGAAATGATTATAGGTCGATTTTTCACCGCAGCAATATTGGGTGAATATTCCCTAGCATACAAAGTAATGTTGTTTCCTGTTCAAAATATGAGGTCAATATTAACCCGATCTTTATATCCAATTTTAAGCCGATTACAAACATCGTCTGATGAGGCTGTTGAGGTTTATTTTAAATCTATCAAAGCCATTGCCATGATTGTTCCACCAGTTATGTTAGGTTTATCAGCGGTAAGTCATGAATTCACACTTTTGGTTTTTGGTCCCCAATGGTTGCTTTTACCAAGGTTGTTAGTTTGGTTATCAATTGTAGGTGCCATGCAAGCAATAGTAAGTACAACGGGTGCAGTTTTTATGTCCAGAGGTAAAACAGATTTATTGTTGTATATTTCAATTTTTAATTCTGTTTTACAAGTCGGTTCATTTATTATTGGAGGGTTTTATAATATCGAAGTGCTGGTTAAATTATATTTACTGGCAAACGTTATTATGTTTTTTCCAAATACCATGTTGGCTGTAAAGTTGTTGGGTGGACGTTTTTTTGACTTTATGTTGTGTATATATAAACCAGTATTATGCTCTGTTTTAATGTTTTTCTTTGTTAAATTGATAGGATTTTATCTTGAAGGTTTTAATATTTCATCCTTAGAAGCTTTTGTTATTAAAGTTTTCCTAATTTTTGTAATATATACTTCGTTATTATTAGCAACACATCACGATTTGTATTATTCACTAAAGAGAAAATTGTTAATCGCATCTTAAATCTTGCGTAAGGGCTGACCATATCTTCTATGGCATTATCTAAAGTAACACTCGGTAATGAATTAAGCTCTAATATTCCAATTTATTCATAGTTGGATTTTAAACTGAAAGAACTTTGCCTTCAGATTATCATGGATACAAATGTGATGTAACATGTGTGAATATTGATTTAGAGATATTGCCTAAAGAACTACAAGGTTAATGTTTATTACATTTTTTATTCATCTGAATCATGTTAAATATAATGTTAATTATTTGTATGATTCCTTACTATTAAAAGCATAAAATTTGTAATAAATACATACATATCTAACTGAAAAAAACGTGTAATAATCTCCCTTATTATAAAAATATATTTTTGTAACTGAATAACAAGAGCTTGGATAATGACGATCGAAACCGAAGGCTTAATTAAAGAAACCCCATTGGCAACAGCGTTAAGTGAGCGTTACTTGGCTTATGCGTTGTCAACCATTATGTCTCGATCTTTGCCTGATGTTAGGGATGGATTAAAACCCGTTCATCGTCGTTTGGTTTTTGCCATGCGTCAGTTAAAGCTAGATCCAAAGTCAGGGTTTAAGAAATGTGCGCGCATTGTTGGCGATGTTATTGGTAAATATCACCCCCATGGAGATGCTGCAGTTTATGAAGCATTGGTGCGTTTGGCACAAGATTTCGCAGTAAGATACCCTTTGGTAGAAGGGCAGGGCAATTTCGGATCAATTGATGGCGATAATGCTGCGGCCATGCGATACACAGAATCCCGTATGACCATGATTGCCCAGGCGTTATTGGAGGGAATAGACGAAGATGCCGTTGATTTTCGCGATACTTATGATGGTGAGGAAGAGGAACCTATCGTTTTACCAGGGGCATTTCCAAATTTATTAGCCAATGGTGCCAGTGGGATCGCCGTTGGAATGGCTACTAATATCCCCCCCCATAATGCAGGCGAGATATATGCGGCTGCTATGCATTTGATTAAACATCCCAATGCTACCACTAAAGAATTGCTGCAATTTATTCAAGGGCCTGACTTCCCCACAGGAGGGGAGATTGTAGAAAGTCATGACACTATTTTACAAACCTATGAAAGTGGCCGTGGTTCATTGCGGTTACGTGCAAGGTGGGAGGTCGAGCAAGGTCGGTTTGGAACATGGCAGATTATTGTTACAGAAATTCCTTATCAGGTTCAAAAATCAAAATTGATCGAGCAAATTGCTTCTTTGATGGATCAAAAGAAACTAACTTTATTAGCTGATATTCGTGATGAAAGTACAGATGAAGTTCGGTTGGTGTTAGAGCCTAAAAACAGAACGATAGAACCCGAAGTATTAATGGAGTCATTGTTTAGAGCCACAGCATTAGAGGGACGTTTTGCTTATAATATGAATGTTTTGGATGCCAAGGCCGTCCCTGGTGTTATGGGGGTTAAGGCAATATTACGTTCGTGGTTGGATCATCGTTACGAAGTTTTAGTCAGGCGCAGCCAACATCGTTTAGGTGTATTAGATCGCCGTTTAGAAATTTTACAAGGCTTATTGGCAGTTTATCTTAATCTTGACGAAGTGATCCGTATCATTCGTGAAGAGGATGAGGTCAAGCCCGTATTAATTAAGACGTTTGAGTTAACGGATTTACAGGCTGAATCTATTCTGAATATGCGTTTGCGCAGTTTGCGCCGTTTAGAAGAAGAAGCTATTCGTCACGAGTTTGATGAGCTATCATCTGAGCGTAACGATTTAATGGCTTTGTTAAACAATGAATCTCTATGTTGGAAAAAAATTACTCAACAATTAAAAGAGGGTCATAAGTTATTTGGATCTGGGCCATTGGGAAAACGTAGAACCATAATCTCTGGTGAACCAGCGCCCGTTGATGTTGTTGAGGTTTTAGAAGAAGTTGAACGTGAACCTTTGACTGTTATTTTATCAAACAAAGGATGGATCAAAGCGTTAAAAGGTCATAATTTGGATTTAACGACGCAAAAATTCAAAGAGGGCGATCATTTACACATGTTTTTGGAATGTCAAAGCAACGATCGGCTTTGTATTTTTGGTAGTGACGGAAAGAGTTTTAATATCAAGGCGTCTGATCTACCAAAGGGGCGAGGGGATGGTCAACCTATTCGCTTATTAATTGATTTGGCTAATGATGCGATGATGCTTGCGTTATTTGTATTGGATGAAACAGCGAAATATTTGTTGGCGTCAGACAGTGGACGAGGCTTTATTATAGAAGGGAATAATCTTTCAACTGATAGAAAAGTTGGTAAACAATTATTAAATCTGAAAGATAATGAAAAAGCAGCCTATTGTTTACCTGTTCAAGGGGATTATGTTGCTATTGCCAGTACTTTAGGTAAGTTTTTAATTTTTCCAGTAGAACAAATTCCAGAGCTTAAAAAAGGAGCTGGAGTAATATTACAAAAATTAGGAAAAGCAAAACCAAAATTTATGACCATCTTTGCATCCGAAGAAGGATTAATGATTTCTGATAAAAGTCGTAAACGTCGTTTTGAAGAGTTGCAAGATTTTGTTGGAAATCGAGCAGGCGTCGGAAAGAAATCCCCTAATTGGTTAAGAGGTTAATTAATATAACGTAAATATAAGAATGATAAAAAATTACTTTATTATCATTCTTAATTTTTTATCGAGGTAAAAAGGTATCTGATGGAATCAATATTAGCTACAGTAATTCTTGCATTTTTTCCATTTTTACTTATTGCTTTGATTATACGTTTGTTTTTTAGCCAACATAAAAGAAAGATCATACTGGCAATCAGTATGATTATTTTCGGTAGCGTAATTGCTACTATTGGTTTTTTCTTATTTATAAGTAATGTTGCTCGTGTCACTGGGGGCGGAACGCATGGAAAAGACTATGTTTTTCTCCCTTATTTGTTTGTAGATGGAATAATATTAGTTCTTTCAATTCCTTACGCTTTTTTTGCTTTGTTTAAAAAAAAATACAGTGTCATAAAGTTGTCTGCCAATAGCTATTAATGAAGTATTCAGCGGGTTGGTACCTGATTTTATAAGCCATTTGAGGGCTATTTTTAATCCAATATCCTAGATATAAGTATGGATATTTACAGTCTTTTGTTAATTCTATTTGGTACAAGATTGTAAATGTTCCCAACGAACGTTTGGTTAATAAAGCATCATAGAACGTATAAACAGCGGAAAAACCATTATTTAATTCGTCCATCAAACTAACGGCTACCAAGCGGTTAGATAGCCTATATTCGATCAAATAAGTCAAAACAGGACTATGTTCAATCATGTGTTGATAATCGACAAAATTCATTTGTCGCATTTTGCTTTGTTCGTGTCTTTGCTTAAGATAATCATGAAATAATATATATTGTTCCATCGTTGCTTGAAGAGGGACTAAATACATTTGTATATCTTGATTTAATTTTAATATTCGTTTTTGCGTTTTATTTAATGAGAAATCATTAACCAGTAAACGTATGGGGACGCATGCTTTACAAGATATACAACGATGAATATAGGCAATATTGTGTGATCGTCTAAATCCCATATTTGCCAGATGGTTGTGCAAGTAATTGGCGTTTTCACCGGTCAAACAGGTCATGATCCGTTGTTCTGTTTGACCTGATAGATATGGGCAACGGTTTCCTGGAGTGGTATAAAATTTTAGTGTTTTAAAAGAATAATGAAATACCATAATGATATAAAAATAAATGTATTATTTTTATATCTTATAGTAGTTCTCATAAAAAACAAATATTAAATATGCCTATTTTTGAGTCAAGAATACCCAACCAATAGACATCTTTTAATATCTTTCATCATTAGTTTTGCAAAATTTTTGCTGCTTCAATAGCAAAATACGTCATAATAGCGTTTGCGCCTGCACGCTTAAAACATAGTAAAGTTTCAAGAATCGTTTCCTCGTGTTTTAGAAAGCCACTTTGAATTGCCCCCATTAGCATCGCGTATTCACCAGAAACTTGATAACTGACAATCGGTATATCAAATTTATCCCGAACTGAACGAATAATATCAAGATATGGCATGCCTGGTTTAATGATGATAGAGTCAGCTCCTTCTTTGATATCCATTTCTACCTCTGACAAGGCTTCTGCTCGATTAGCAGGATCCATTTGATACGTTTTTTTATCTCCCTTTAATAACCCACCAGACTCTAATGCATCTCGGAAGGGGCCGTAATAAACACTTGCGTATTTGGCGGCATATGACATTAATTGCGTATTAATGAAACCATATTGATCTAATGCCTGCCGAATAGTACCAATACGACCATCCATCATGTCCGATGGGGCGATAATATCAATACCTGCTAGGGCTTGATTAATGGATTGTTTAACTAAAACTTCAACCGTTTCATCATTAATCACATATCCGTCTTTTACAATACCGTCGTGACCATGGCTTGTATAAGGGTCAAGGGCAACATCACCAATTAATAAAAGATCTGGAAATTGATTTTTTAGTTCTCTAGCTGCACGACAAATCAAGTTGTCAGGGTTATAGGATTCACTGCCAGTAGGATCTCTTTTTTCTTTGGCGGTGACAGGAAATAGTGCAACAGCAGGCACCCCTAGTCGGGCGGCTGGCTCTACATATGCTCCTAAGCGATCAATTGAAACCCGTTTAGTACCAGGCATTGATGAAACTTCGGTTTCGATATTATTACCTTCAACGATAAAAATGGGCCAGATGAGATCATCAACACTTAATTTATTTTCGGAAAATAACCTTCTTGTCGTATGATTAATACGATTGCGACGCATACGGGTTGAGGGAAAGTTACCAATCATGAAATATTTACCTTAACTGTTGAGTTGTTTTGAAAATTCAGAACTATTATTCATTATATTGCGATTAAGTTTACTGTGAGAATATCCATAGAAATAGTAAATCATTAAACCGACCCCAACCCATGACAACATCACAATCCATGTTAGTCCATTTAGTGAATACATCAAGATTAAACTGGTCAATGTGCCAATGGTTGGAATAATAAACTTGCCAGGAATTTTAAAGGTTCTTGGATAATCCTTATAAGTTTTACGTAAAATCATTACACTGATGCAAACGAATGTAAATGCAAATAATGCCCCAATTGAACACATATTCCCTAGTACACCCATTGGGAAAAATGCGGATAAAATGCATATAATCACCATAAAAAATATGTGTGAATAACAAGGCGTTTTATATTTTTTATGAGTTTTTGCAAAAAATTTCGGAATTAAGCCGTCCTGAGCCAAAGAAAAGAAAATACGTGTTTGGCCAATCAGTAATAAGAAAATAATAGGAATATAGCCAAAAATAATACTAAATTTAACAATTGGTTGTAACCATTTAAATGGCGTATGGTCAATCGCTGTGGCGACAGGCGCAGCGTCATTAACCAGATCAGTATAATAAACCAATCCAACAATAACAAAAGCAAAAGCAACGTAAATAATGGCACAAATACTGATAATGATTAAAATTGCCCGAGGAATATTTTTTGATGGGTTTTTCACTTCTTGTGCAGTAGATGAGACGCTGTCAAAACCTATATAGGCAAAAATAATCATTCCCGCAGCTTGCATGATGCCTGAAAAGCCAAAATGCCCAAATTCACCGCTTGTATTTTCAGGAATAAAAGGAACGAAGTTATGGGGATTAATATATGGGATACCAAAAGCAATCAAGACGAGTATGACAAGAATTTTAATAACAACTACCACGTTATTTAATGTCATTGATTCTTTCATACCTTTCATCAATAATAATGATAAAATAATGACAATAAATGTTGAAGGGATGTTAATAATGCCATTTACGTAAGATCCATCAGATAGTTTAACCATTTCAAAGGGCGATGCTATAAACCTAGGATCAAGATGAATGTTGAATCCTTCTAATAGTGACAACATGTATTTTGACCAACTGACGGCAACGGCCCCAGCACCCACAGCGTATTCTAATACTAAATTCCAACCAACCATCCAGGCAATAAGTTCACCGAACGCAATATAGCTGTAACTATATGAACTGCCAGCAACTGTTATCATTCCTGCCAATTCGCTGTAACATAAGCCAATAAAGCCACAGGCTATGGCCCCAATCAAAAATGAGACAATGACAGCTGGCCCAGCATGAACGGATGCTGCGATACCTGTGATGGAAAATAAACCTGTTCCAACAATTCCGCCAACCCCAAAGAAAATCAAAGTTGGCATGCCCAAAACACGAGCTAGTTGTTCTTCTTTATTTGTATCATCAATGTCAATGGATTTCTTTCTGAATAAAGAATTACAGGTAAATTTTCCCATAAATTCGCGTCCTTGTGATTTTGTGTTGAAAAGTAGCCACCAAAAACTGCTTTTAAATAAGTAAATACAATATGAAAATCAATTTTTTAAATTTTAAGTATTTTAAAAACAATTAATATATTTTATTTATAAGGAACGTAAAATATATAAAAATCCCTTTGGTTTGTTATAGCAGGAATTTATTAATGCCCGATACACAAATTTATGATCAGTTTTTTCATTCTGATTTATCAAGTACTGATCCTGAAGTTAATGCAGCTATCCATAGCGAACTTGTTCGTCAACAAGATGGAATTGAATTAATTGCCAGTGAAAATATTGTCTCTAAGGCAGTTTTAGAAGCACAGGGGAGCGTATTAACCAATAAATATGCCGAAGGGTATTCTGGACGTCGTTATTATGGGGGATGTAGCGAAGTCGATAAGGTTGAAGTTCTTGCTATTGAACGTTTAAAGAAAATTTTTGGTGCTGAATTTGCTAATGTTCAACCTCATTCAGGCGCGAACGCAAATTTAGCCGCTTTCATGGCTACTGTTAAACCTGGTGATAAGGTTTTGGGAATGAATTTGGCGTCTGGTGGGCATTTAACCCATGGTGCAGCCCCTAATTTTTCAGGGAAATGGTTTCATGCTTTACATTATGGTATTCGTCGTCAAGATGGATATCTAGATTATGACGAGATGGAGGCAGTTGCTCGCGCCGAAAAACCAAAATTAATTATTGCTGGAGGATCTGCTTATCCACGGTTTATTGATTTTGAACGTTTCCGAAAAATCGCTGATGAAGTTGGTGCTTATTTAATGGTTGATATGGCCCATTTCGCAGGATTAGTTGCAGCAGGTTTATTCCCTAATCCAGTTCCATATGCTGATATTGTAACGAGCACAACCCACAAGACATTGCGGGGACCACGGGGTGGGATCATTTTAACCAACAATGCTGATTTAGCTAAAAAGATAAATTCTGCTGTGTTCCCAGGTTTGCAAGGCGGGCCTTTAATGCATGTCATTGCTGCAAAAGCCGTGGCTTTTGGTGAGGCTTTGCGTCCAGAATTTAAAGAATATCAAAAATCTGTTGCTAAAAATGCTAAGGTTTTGGCTGAAACTTTGATTGAATGTGGTTTTGATATTGTTACCGAAGGGACAGATTGTCACTTATTATTGGTCGATCTACGTCCTAAAAAAGTAACGGGAAAACAAGCTGAAGAGAGCTTAGAAAGAGCAGGGATCACAGCTAATAAAAACGCCATTCCTTTTGATCCAGAAAAACCTGCAATCACTTCAGGGATTCGCTTGGGAAGCCCTGCTGGCACCTCTCGTGGTTTTGGGGAAGTTGAATTTCGAGAAATTGGGTTACTAATCAACGAAGTCTTGACAGCACTTTCGAATGCTTCTGATGGGGATAATAGTAAAACAGAGCAGGAAGTACATAAAAAAGTTATTGCACTTTGTAAACGCTTTCCCATTTACGCATAATCAAGTCTGTTTTAATGGAGATTTCTCCTGATTAAGCCATTACATCAGTTATGGCGTTTACTGCCCCCACACACTCGCCGTTATGGATTGGCTAGAGTGGGGGCTTTTTTTGCGCCCTCACTTTCTTCAAATCCTTTGATAGACCCCCATGTAATTATTGGCGGTGAAGTGTCTAGGGCTTCTGGTCTGGGGGAAGGAGCAAGAGTGATGTTCCAAGCCTTACAAAAACATCATATTTCTTCCTCTTTGCTTGATATTTCACCATATTCTTTGTCATTACGTCATTATCAAAGAGCGTATAGAGTGTTATCGACCCATCGATACGCACCATTGATTTTACATATCAATGCACCCCAGATACCTTTTGCTTTATTATCGTTGCCGCGTTCCTTATTAAAAAAACGTAAGATCATTGGATATTGGGCATGGGAATTGTCAGTGCTTCCTAAAGATTGGGAGGCTGGGTTTAGGTATGTTCATGAGATTTGGGTACCATCCCTTTTCGTAGCCGAGGCGGTGAAACCTTTGGCGACGAAATATCATAAAATTGTAAGAATTATTCCTCATCCAATTGCAGATCGAATTAATTATCCAGTCGAGCATATTACGCGCGCGCAATTGGGTTTGCCTAAAGATAAATTAGTCATTTTAGTTTCTTTTAGTTTATCTTCCAGTTTTGCTAGAAAAAATCCTATCGCTTCAATTTTGGCGTTCAGAAAAGCATGTGGTAATGATCCAAATATTTGTTTGATCTTAAAAATAACCTATGGTGATGAATATCAAGAAGATTTAAAATTAATTAAAAAAGCCATTCAAGGTTATGATAATATTATCATAAATAAAAATATTTTATCCCCTCAAGAGAATCAAGCTTTGATTTATCATTCCGATATTGTAATGTCATTGCATCGAAGTGAAGGTTTTGGATTGGTTCCCGCTGAAGCAATGTTGGTTGGAAAAGCTGTTATTGTGACAAATTGGTCTGCGACCTTTGAATTTATAGACCAAACTTGTGGTATGCCAGTTGATTACCAGTTGGTCCCTGTAAAAGATTCTCGTCAAGTTTATGAACTAAAAGGAGCATATTGGGCGGAACCAGATAGTGATATGGCTGCACAGGCAATTAAGAAATTAATTCAAAACCCTTATTATCGCCTTGCTTTAGGAAGAGCCGCATGTCAAAAGACATTACAAACATTTAACTCACAGTCTTTATTAGAGGGGTTATCCGCAATTGGCGTGATAACGGATCAGGGATGAAAAAAACCGACAATATTTTGGTTTGGCAATGGGGGCGTCGGGGTGCTGGACCAAAAATTGCTGTTGAATTTTCAAATGCTTTGCGCTCTGTTGTGAATTCAAATGTCTATCTATCTTTATCAACTCATGCAGAAATTATTGCTCAAAATTCATCATTTAAAAATGATATTCCAGTCAAGACATACCAATCCATTGGCGGATATCTAAAACGTGTGGTTCAATCTCCTTTGTTGATGATTTACTTATACAAAAAGATAAAAAATCTAAAAATTAGTTTAGCGATTTGTACGATGCCTGGCCCACTAGATTTACTAATGGTTGCTACTTTAAAATTATTGCGAATTCCCTGTGTTGTTATAATTCACGATGTTTATCCCCATCCTGGCGACGGATACATAGGTCAGCATTTTTTGCAAAATCAGCTAATTAAACAGTCAAGTTTAGTTGTAACTTTTTCGCAATATATTTATGAAAAAATATTATCTGAAAATATAGTGAATCAAAATAAGGTTATTGCTGGCTGGCATCCTGCTTTTTCATATTCAGCGCAAAAAAATTATGAGAAATCTAGGGGAAAAGAAGTTCGTTTATTAAATTTCGGCCGTTTACTATTTTATAAAGGCCTAGATTTATTGGATGAGTCTTTAAAAAAAATCTCTAGTAATCAACCTTATATAATGCGTATTGTTGGTTATGGCCCGCAAACTGTTGTTTTGGATCGATTAAATGAACATCCCAACGTTGTTGTAGAAAATCGATGGGTGCCTGAAAATGAAATAGCTGATTTAATGGAATGGGCGGATGTTGTCATTCTTCCTTATCGTGAGGCCAGTCAAAGTGGAATAGCTGCAACAGCATTGGCTTTTGGTAAGCCGATTTTGATTACGAATGTTGGTGGTTTGGCTGAACAGTTTAAGCATGAAGATTTGGTTTTTTTATGTGAACCGACCATTATTGATATAGCTAAAGGCCTTGAAACCATTTTAAAACTGTCCTTTCCTTTGACTAGGAAAAAGCATGATGCGGAAGAAGAATGGAAAAAATTAGCACGGCATGTTGTGGATACTGTTACGTCAAAATTGGCATGATGTGCAGCGAGGGGTAAGATGTCGAGAGCTGTAATTTTAACTGAAAATTTTGCAGGAATGAAATCTCAGGCGATTGGCTTCGCTCAACGTGCAGGGTTTCAAACGGAGTTATGTCATCTAACCCCTAAATTACCATGGAGCTTGATATCAGCACCTTATTGGCCTTTTCCATTAAGCTCTGTTCAGTCTTTTGAAGTTGCAGATAGTTCAATTTTAATAAGTGTCGGTAGTGTTGGTGGGGTCATTAATGCGGCGTTAAGAAAGAAAGGGCGGCCGTCAATTCATATCCAAAACCCACGCATTTCTGCATGCAAGTTTGATTTAGTTGTTGTTAATCCGCATGATAACCTAACCGGTGAAAATGTTTTGGTATCGAGAACAGCTTTGCATCATATAACCTCAGAGTTATTATTGAAAAATAAAAATTTGTGGTCAGGTCATTTCAAAACAGATGAACAATATTTGGTTACTGTTTTAATTGGGGGAAATAACGGCAGATTTATTTTAGGAGAGAAGGAAGCGCATCATATTGCTGATCAACTTACCGAATTGATAAAAGTTGAGAAGATACAAGTTGCGCTGACGCCTTCTCGACGCACTAATCCACAGGTTATAAAAATTTTTCAAGATCGTTTGGTTCCGCTAGGTGCCTATATTTGGGATGGAAAGGGTGACAATCCTTACTTAGGGTTGTTGGCATGTGCTGATACTATATTAGTAACAACAGACAGTGTCTCAATGATATCTGAAGCTGTAGCAACACCCGTCCCCGTAATGGTTCTTCCTTTGCCTGGTAAATCGAAACGAATCCTCTCTTTTATTCAATCGATGCAAGAGCAGAATAGGATAAAAATATTTGATGGACACCTTGAAGAATGGGCGGTCAAACCTTTAGATGATACGGAAGAAATCGTATTCAAAGCAAAAAGATATTTGCATCTATTATAAATAAAAGAAGTATTATAAATATATCATTTGCATTTTTTCTAAAAAATATGTATAAAATATATATCTTTTAAAAGACTCTGAAGCTTCGCATTATTTTTAACAACTACGCTGTCGTAAAAGATGTATTTTTAATACATTTTACCAGAAGCAAATTGATAAAGGTTCTTTTCAATGTTGACTGATACTCAAAAATCTATTGTAAAATCTACAGTTCCAGTTTTGAGGGAACATGGCGTTGCTTTAACTTCTCATTTTTATAAAAGAATGTTGAGCATTAATCCCGAATTAAAACAGGTATTCAACAGAGGTCATCAAGAAGCAGGAAAACAACAACACGCACTGGCAACCGCTGTTTTAGCTTATGCGGAACATATTGATAATCCTGAAATTTTAAAAAATGCGCTTGTTCATATTGCCAATAAACATGTCAGTCTTGGGATCCGTGCCGAACATTATCCTATCGTTGGTAATCACTTACTAGCCTCAATTAAAGAAGTATTAGGAGACGCTGCCACTGATGCATTGATCGATGCTTGGGGTGCTGCCTATCAGCAATTAGCAGATTTATTAATTGGCATGGAAACAAAGTTATATGCAGAAAATATAAAACATGGATCGTGGACGGGATGGAGAGGGTTTAAAATTGTCAAAAAAGTTCCTGAAACCGATCAAATTACTTCATTTTATTTACAACCTGTAGATGGTGGGCAACTACCTCAATTTAACCCAGGTCAATATATTTCTGTAAGGGTTTATGTTCCAGAGTGGGATTTGATGCAGCCCAGACAATATACGTTATCTGATGCACCGGGCAAAGAAACTTATCGTATTTCTGTAAAACGTGAAGATCAAACCGAACAAACACCAGCAGGAAGAGTTTCAAATATTTTACACCATCATTATGATGTTGGGGACATTATTGATCTTGCCCCTCCAGCTGGAGAGTTTTGTTTAGATAATCAAAATGATAAGCCTGTATATTTAATCAGTGCAGGTGTTGGTATTACTCCAATGATTTCAATGCTAACATATTTGGCTGAACAAGATAATAAACGTCCAGTTGCGTTTATTCATGGAACCCGTAACAGAAAAACCCATGCTATGTTTCAGCATCTAAATGAAATTGTAACCAAACATCAAAATATGAAAAAAATCGTTTTTTATTCAAATCCATCAACTCAGGATCAACCAGGTCTGCAATTTGATCATGTGGGTAGGGTGAATCTGAAAATGATTGAAGATAAACTTGTACCAGATGCAAATTACTATCTATGCGGTCCTGTCGAATTTATGAAAGAACAAGGCAAGATATTAAAGAATCTTGGGGTTCCTCCTTGTAATATTCATGTCGAGGCGTTTGGAACGGGAAGTTTAACCATATAATTCGTAAAAGAAAAAGATTGGCCTGATCCATAGTTGTAAGGTCAAAATTGTCAAAAGGGATTCTTTTCAATATTTAGTCAATGCGTTAATCTATAATTCATTAGAGTATAGTTGTTAAAAGAATCCCAGGATCAAAATGACCAAGTTTTTTTCGTCTTTAGCTTTAGGTATTTTATGGATCTTTGCCACTTATTGTGCAAATGTGCAAGCGCAAGAAAAGCAGCAGCAACAATTTCCTGATCATAAGCCAGTTTCACTTGTTTACGATGTATATAACAAAGGGTTGCACGTTATTACGGTAAAAGCCACGTATACTCTAACCCCTGATCAATATAGTGTAAAAGCACATTTTATCTCTGCAGGTCTTGCCAGCATTGTTTTTAGTTTGGATACATATTCAACTGTGTCTGGTATATTTAAAAATGAAAAAGCAATCCCAACTATTTTTAATTCTCATGGAAAATCGAAAAAAGAAGATTTTCACATAGTTATTGATTTTAACCATGGGCAATTGCCTATTATTAAAACACTAACACCAGCACGAGACCCAGAAAGAGATCCTTTAACTGATGCGCAAATGCAACATAGTTTAGACATTATGAGTGCAATGGCTGAATTGATTTATCGTGTTCGTACTACAGGAAAGTGCGATGATCAATTTCGTTTGATTGATGGACTGCGTGTCTACACATTTCACAGCGAAACGGTAGGAGAGAGGGAAATGCCTTCAACTTGGACCAGTCCCTATAGAGGTCAAGCTTTATTTTGCAAAGCAGTGGCGCAACAAATTGGTGGTCTAAAGCATTCTCGTCATCGTGCTTTGATGGCTCAACCTCAACCAGGCAGTATTTGGTTTAAAAATATTGATCAAGTTGGAATTTTACCGGTTAGATTTGATTTTCAGCATCCTAAAATGGGTATGGTTACTGGAGTTTTAAGAAAAATACCTATAGATAAATAAGAATAGTGTGGCTAAGGAATAATATTGAAATTCTGTTTAGCCACTTAGTATATTTTAGTTATTAGTTTTTTATTGCAAATGTTTTCCTTAGGAAATTCAATGATTGGATAATATAATTGTCCATCTGCTGGGGTGTTGCATTATTACTTAAATCTCGCCATACTCGAATAGCATTTCCCACAGATCCACCGTTTAAAATAAATGGTTCCATGACAACACCTTTGTCATAACCAATATCGTGCAAGGCTGCAGCGACTGCTGGCCAATCAATAGTGTTATTCATGCCAGGCAATTTACGGTTATTTTCACCAACATGTAGATGTGCGAGCCAATCGCCAGCATATCGAATTGCATCTGGGATACTATCTTCCTCGATGTTCATATGATACGTATCTAAAAGTATTTTTACAGATTTACTATTGATTTGTTTGCAGTAATCAACGGCCTCCTGACAATTTGTCAAGATATAGGTTTCATTACGATTTAGTACTTCAAGAGCTATTGTGATATTCAAATCTTCTGCTATTTGTCCTAAGTGACGTAGGCAGGCTATACTATTTTTCCAAGCGAGTTCTTTATTCGTACTGGTAAAATCACATGGCCAATAAGAATAAATTGCACCGATAAGTGTATTTGCCTTTAATAAAGGCATTTTTTCTAGGATCTTGGTGTAATATTGAATGGCTTGTTGGCGGATAACTTTATTATCTGATGCCATATCATACTCTTTGGATGGGCCACTATTTAAAGTGAATTTCAATCCGTGCTGGTTACGGAGATCATTTAATTTTTTAAGATCACTTTCAGGCATATGATAAACATGATCAGCGTTAATTTCGAGAATATCAAAACCAATTGAAGAAATTTTTTCAATAAGTTTCAAATAATCTGCAGTATTACAATCCCATTCTTTATTCCAATAAGAATATAAAGTTCCAAATTGCATGGTGTACTCCCAGAAAAAGTAAGTTTAAATCTTAATATGACACAAAAAGATCAAATATCATTATTTTTTTGTACATTATTTTACAAATTACCTTCAATTATTTGCATATCTAAAAATAATTTTACAGTAAAAATAATGATATAGATGAAAAATGAATTATGGTGGAATTTTTAGTAAAATTTTTGTGATTATAGACGCAAATAATTTTGTTGCATTAAAATACAAAATAAGCTTTATTATGATGAAATTAGGTTTTAGATATTTAAATTAGATCATAAAATTTTTATTTTTGTTATAATTTTGTTGTCTAAAACTATATAATATTACGGTTATTGTTATTATGAAAAAGTCATAAGTTTTATAAATGGATGATCTTAGTTTACAGTTTAATGCTTCTAGACGCATAAGACACAGCAACGAATTGATTGCACTGCAAGCTTTGCACCGATTTGGCGCATTAAGTCGTGCAGAAATTGCCAGAAAAATGGGACTTAATCGGTCATCGTCTGGTCATATTATTGTTGATCTGATCAATAACGGCTTCGTAAGGGAAATTACTAGAAGTGGTGATCAAACTGCAGAGACCTATCAACGTGGTCGTCCAGGTATTTTGTTAGAGCTTATACCCGAAGCTGCTTATTTCCTTGGGATTGAAATAGGGGTCGAATACATAACCATTATTTTAATTGATATGACCGCAACGGTTGTCGATATCAAACATCAATCTCTTGATTGTAAAATGCAAGACGTTGAAATGACAATTGATCAATCAATAAAAATGGCATTATCAATGTGTCACAACATCATGATGGATAATTTATACGGTATTGGTTTTTCCGTTCCCGGGCAAATGAATGACAAGGGATATATTTATAATGCTTCATTATTACGATGGAAAAATATTGATTTTCTAAAAATTGTAGAAAGTAAGTTGCCCTTGGATTTGCCTGTAGCTGTTGAAAATGATGCGAATGCTTTTGCAATAGGTGCTTTGTATCAATCCAATATAACACAGGGTGTTATTCTTTTTTTAGTTCTTGAAAGTGGTATTGGTGGTGGATTAGTCGTCGATGGAAAGTTATTTAGAGGTGGCAATGGTCTGGCTAGTGAAATAGGACATTTAATTATTCAAAATGAAGAAAAAGAAAAGAAAAGCCTTGAGTCAATTATAGGGTTAGAAGAACTTTTATCCCGATATCGTGTTCTTTCTGGTTGTTCAGAAGTTACAATTGGCTCGTTTATTGAATGTGTTAATAATCGTGAACCTATTGCTGTTAATCTAGCTGACGAGTGGGCTAAATATTTAGGTTTAGCCTTGGTTCAAGCGTGCAGGATTGTAGATCCTAATAAAATTATCCTAGGTGGGGCTATGGCTGAGTTGTATAGCTTAGTTTCCGCACGCGTTAATTTTTATATCGAATTACATCAAGATATGCCTTTTCCAATCCCTGAAATTATTCTGAATAAAAATCCAGAATCTGGTTCAGCCTATGGGGCGGCATGTATCTTACATCAACGTTTTTTATCCTAAATCTGATTAATTATTTCTGATCTCGTCATTCAATTCGTTATATTTGGAGTAAATTTGATGCCCACGAATTCTACATTGGCCCCTAACGAGTTAGGTCCAACAATCACAATAGGGGAAATACTGGTTGAAATCATGGCTTCTGAAATTGGGGAAGGGTTTGCCCCTCCGCTAACGTTTAAAGGACCTTTCCCTAGTGGCGCCCCTGCAATTTTTATCGATCAGTGTGCAAAAATAACTAAAAATACAGGTATCATTGCAACCATCGGTCAAGATGCTTTTGGACAATTGAATATCGAGAGATTGGAAAAAGATGGTGTTGATATTTCTGCCATTTCTATTGATCCATACTTGCCAACGGGCAGTGCTTTTATCAGATATCAAGAAAATGGCGAGCGTGATTTTGTTTTTAATATCGTTGCCTCTGCAGCGGGAAAAATTACCAGAAATGACAACACAGATGCGTTGATCTCAAGGGCTGGGCATATTCATATTATGGGAACGTTACTAGCAATGCCTGGGGCATGGGATATTGTTGAATATGCAGTAAATACCATAAAAAAACGTGGGGGCAGTGTCTCTTTTGATCCCAATATCAGAAAGGAATTAAAATCAGACGCAACATTCACGCATCGTCTTAATTACCTATTAACCCAAACGGATCTGTTACTTCCTTCTGGTGAGGAAATACTAACCATTACAGATACAACAGATATTCAGGTAGCAATAAAGAAAGTATTTTCAGTAGGGGTAAAAGAGGTTGTGCTGAAGCAAGGTGACAAGGGGGCAGTATCTTATGATTATTATGGAAATATAACGTCATGTGAAGCATTCGAGGTTAAAGAGATTGATCCAACGGGTGCGGGTGATTGTTTTGGCGGTGCTTATGTTGGCTGTAGAAGATTAGATTTACCTCTAGAAGATTCATTATTACTGGCGAATGCTGCAGGTGCTAGAAATGTTCAGTTCCTTGGGCCAATGGAAGGAACGGCAAGTTTAAAAGAATTGCAAATGTTTATCAAAAATACCCCAAGGAGAATATAATGAAGGTTACGCTTGAAGGATTAAAAGACTATCGTGTTAAGGGACAATCCAGAGGGATTACCTCTGTTTGTTCTGCTCATCCATTAGTTTTGAGAGCTGCCTTACGACTTGGTCGTGATACGAATAGTAGCGTATTAATTGAAGCAACCTGTAATCAAGTTAACCATCGGGGTGGATATACGGGTATGCAACCTATTGACTTCGCCCAATTGGTCTTCTCTTTGGCAAAGGAAGAAGGATGCCCAAAGGACATTATTATTTTAGGAGGGGATCATCTGGGGCCAAACCCATGGAAAATTCTTCCTGCCGATGAAGCGATGGGTGAAGCAGAAAAAATGATTGCTGCTTATGTCAAAGCTGGTTTTCGTAAACTTCATATTGACACATCAATGGGGTGTAAAGGGGAACCAATAGCTTTGGATGATGAATTGGTTTCGCAGCGTGCTGTTCGTTTAATTAAAAAGGCTGAAGAGATCGCAAAGGATAGTGATCAATCCTTGCCATTATATATTATTGGTACCGAGGTTCCACCGCCTGGCGGTGCTGATCATGATATCACGTCTCTTGAACCTACTCGACCAGAAGCAGTTAAAAGGACATATAGCGTTCATCAAGATGCCTTGCATAAAGCAGGTCTTGAGGACGTCATCAGTCGTTTGCTTGGTATAGTTGTTCAACCTGGTGTTGAATTTGGTAATTGGAATATTGTCCAATATGACAGTGCCAAGGCACAACGATTGTCAACGTTTCTAAATGATAATCCTAATCTTGTTTTCGAGGCACATTCAACGGATTATCAAGGAACATGCTCTTTGTCACAGCTTGTGCAAGATGGCTATGCTATTCTTAAAGTTGGCCCTGAGTTGACTTTCGCAGTTAGGGAGTGTCTGTTTGCATTAGATCTGATTGCTAGTGAATTGTTTGAAAATTATCCCAATCGCAATCTGTCTAACAATCTAGAACAATTAATGTTAGAAAAACCAGATTATTGGAACAGTCATTATCATGGTAACGATCACGAGCGTTACTTATTACGTCATTACTCTTTTTCAGACCGTATACGTTATTACTGGACTGATCCAGTAGCACGAAATTGCGTTGAAAAATTACTGACAATACTGAACGGGGTGATAGTACCTCTTCCTTTAATAATGCAGTATTTGCCAGGGGCAGAACATTTTGCCCAAAACAATTTTGACCCTGAAGAAGTAATCATTTGGTATGTCCAAAAAGTACTAGGTTCTTATAACCAAGCATGCCATCTCAATTAAAATATTCTTAAATTATTTATTATAAAAGGATAATATTTATGTCTCAATCTTTACAAAACAAAGTTGCTGTGGTCACTGGTGCAGCATCTGGTATTGGACGTGCATCAACCGAAGCTTTGGTTGCTAGTGGTGCAACAGTCGTTATGGTGGATCGTGATCTTGCAGCTATGGAAAAGATTAAAAAACAACATAATGATAAAGTAATCCCTCTTGTTACAGATTTGTTAGATACGAAAAGTTGTTCAGAATTAGTTCCTAATATTTTGGAAAAAACAGGTAAAATTGATATTTTTCACGCAAATGCAGGATGCTACATCGGTGGTGATTTAATTGACGCCGATCCAGATGCAATTGATCGGTTAATTAATTTGAATGTATCAACAGTTATGAAGAATGTACATGCTGTTTTACCGCATATGATTGAAAGAGGTAACGGTGATATTATTGTTACCAGTTCGGTCGCAGGACATTATCCTGTGCAATGGGAACCTGTTTACGCAGCATCAAAATGGGCAATGACCTGTTTTGTTCAGACTGTTCGTCGCCAAATTAATAAGCATGGCCTTCGTATTGGCTCTGTATCCCCAGGGCCCGTAATTACGGCATTATTGGCCGATTGGCCAGAAGAAAATCTTAAGAAAGCCAAGGAAATGGGCAGTATTATTGAACCTTCTGAAATTGCCGAAGCAATCATTTTCATGTTAACACGTCCACGTAATGTTACAATCAGGGATATTGTTATTATGCCATCAGCACAGGATTTATAAGACTTATAAATCTATAGCCAATAACATTTCGAATAGAGGATAAAAATTTATCTTCTATTCGAAAAATTAGGTAATCTTTAATGAAATCACAAAAACTTTTATTTGGTTTTATGCCACCATCACTTGTTTGGGGGTATATAGCTATTGCAATATTCATGGCCGGTGATGGCTTTGAGGCCGCATTTTTATCAAAATATATAACAGATATGGGTTTTTCAGAAGCACAATCTGGTTTTGTATTTACATTATATGGCTTATTTGTTGCAATCTCAGCTTGGTGTTCAGGCGTTGTTGCAGAAGTTATTACACCACAAAAGGCAATGTTTATTGGATTTGCATTATGGGCTGTGATGCATGTCTTTTTTATGTTTTTTGGTATTGGATTACATAATTATCCGTTGATGGTTATATGTTATGCTATTCGTGGTTTTGGCTATCCATTATTTTTATATTCTTTTGTAATTTTAATTATTCAAAATGTCTCAGAAAGCAAAGTTTCCACGGCAATGGGATGGTTCTGGGCTGCATATTCTATTGGATTTGGCGTTTTGGGGGGATATCTTCCAGGTTATATTAATCCTATTATCGGCGAGCATAATACTTTATGGATGGCATTAGGATGGGTCATTGTTGGTGGTCTGATTGCTTTGATTGCCCTTAGAAATGTTAAAACAGATAGATCGAAAGCAAATCTATCTTTTGCAGAAAAAACTGAGGAGCTATCGCGAGCTGTAACAATTTTATTTTCTAATAAAAATATTTTTATGTCTGCTTTGGTGCGGATTATTAATACAACCCCAATTTTTGGATTTGCAGTTGTTATGCCTTGGTTACTTGTTGGAGCAAACGTAAATGATCATGGATTAGGATTTACCAAAACAGAGTGGCAAAATATTTGGACTGTATTTATGTTTGTAACTATTTTTACCAATGTAATGTGGGGTATTTTAGGTGATCATATAGGATGGTTGCGTCAGGCCCGTTGGTTTGGGTGTATTGGTGGGGCTGTTGCTTGTTTTGCTTTTTATTATATCCCTGTAACTTTTGGTCATAATTATTGGATGGCTATGATCCCAGCTGTATTATTTGGTTTTACAGTTGCGGCTTTTGTTCCTATGACTGCTGTGTTTGCTGCATTGGAGCCTAATCACAAAGGGGCTGCAATTTCTATTTATAATTTATCGGCAGGGCTAAGCAATTTTGTTGGACCTGGAATTGCAACATTAATGGTACCTTTATTTGGTATTGCTGGGGCAATTTGGTCTTATATCGGATTATATATATTTGCAGCGATTTTGACCTTGTTCATCGAAGTGAATCAGCCGAAAATTAAAAAAGTTTAAAAAATAGTTTTTAATTGATGAAAAATTTCAGGGAGTAAATACAAAGGATTTCTTGTTGTATTTACTCCCTAAATTCTAATTTATTTTTTTATGATTTTTTCAGCTAAGTCTGGCAATTCAATAATTGAATTTGCGGTACAAGTGGCTTGTTTCCCAATTTCACTTGATCCATACCCCCATGCGGCATAGATGCTGCCTGCTATTTTGGCGTGTTTAGCCACTAAAATGTCATTCATATGATCACCAACCATCACCGTTTGTGCAGGATCAGCATGAAGAAGGTTGATAACTCCCTCTAAATGACATGCATTTGGCTTTTTATCAGCAAAGCGATCCCCACCGCCAATAATATCGAAATAATAGCCTAATTGTAATTGTTGTAAAATGAGATCCGCAGCACTGGTAATTTTGTTTGTACATAGGGCAATAAGCCAATCACGTTTTTTAAATTCTTCCAGACATTTTATTGTACCATCAAATGCGTGTGAGTAATCGGTAGAATGGTCAACGTAATAAGTAATGAACCGTTGAGTTGCTTCGTGTAAATCAATTGTGGTGTTTCCTGCGTGATTTAATAGCCTTTCTACTAATATTTTGATACCATCCCCAATCATAGAGCGAACAGTTTGGTCATTAACTGAAGGTAATTGATAAGATTGTAACAAATAACGACTACTATCAGCTATGTCTGGTAGGCTATCGATTAAGGTACCATCCATATCAAATACAATTAAAGGGCGGGAGTGGGCGTTCATGATATTTGCTTTCTTAAAAAATAGAATTCATTATAACGGATATAATTTCCAAACCTTTATTGATATTATGGCGAGTTATGAATAAATCCACAAACATTTTTCAAAATTCCGTTGCTGTTATCTTGGCTGCAGGAATGGGCACCCGTATGAAATCCAAACAACCAAAGGCGATGCATCCTTTGGCGGGCAAGCCGATGTTACGGTATCTATTAGACACAGTTGAAACTGTATTTGATCGTGTAGTTGTGGTTGTTGGTCCTGATATGGATGAACTCGCACAACTAGCATCACCCCATCAGGTTGTGGTACAACAAGATCGCTTAGGGACAGCACACGCAGCTATGCAGGCAGAACCCTATTTTGGGGATGGCACAGTAACGTTTTTATACGCTGATAACCCATTAATTACGACTGATACATTACAACGTTTATTAAATTGTAAACAACAAGACGACGTTGACATGGTTTTAATGGCAATGGATTGTATCGATCCCAAATCATATGGTCGTGTTATAGAAAAAGGGGGCTGGGTACATCGTATTGTTGAGACAGCTGATGCAACGGAAGCAGAAAAACAGATAAAATTATGCAATGCTGGGGTGATGTGTGCATCAGCCTTAATGTTTAAAAAATGGTTACATCAGATTGATAATCATAACAGCAAGAATGAATATTATTTAGTAGATGCTGTTTCCATAGCGGTCGATGAAGGAAAACATATCAAAGCTTTACGGGCTTCAGAAGCGGAATTAAGTGGTATTAACTCAAAATCAGAACTTGCAATTGCGGAAAATATTGTTCAACAACGTCTAAGAAAGCAAGCAATGGATAATGGGGTAACGATGATCGCCCCTGAGACAGTATTTTTATCTGCTGATACAATATTGGATGCTGATATTTTAATATATCCTCACGTAGTTTTTGGCCCAAAAGTAAGAGTATATTCTGGTGTAGAAATTCGCTCTTTTAGTCATTTAGAGGGCTGTATTGTTTATCAAAATGCAACCATTGGACCATATGCCCGTATACGACCTGCCGCGGTGGTGGGTAACGAGGCCCATGTTGGAAATTTTGTAGAGTTAAAAGCAACGACATTGGGAGAGGGTGCCAAAGTTAACCATCTGACCTATTTGGGGGATAGTGTTGTAGGTCGCAAAACTAATATTGGTGCGGGAACAATTACATGTAATTACGATGGAGTAAATAAACACAAAACTATTATTGGTGAAGAGGCTTTTATTGGCTCAGATTCTATTTTAGTGGCCCCTGTAGAAATCGGTAATAAAAGTTTAATTGCAGCTGGTAGCGTAATTACTGAGAATGTACCAGACAACGCATTGGCTTTTGGTCGAGCCAGACAAGTAAATAAACCAGAAGCCGCCCAAATTGGACGTAAGAAATAATTTAAAGGAGTTGAATCAATGTGTGGAATTGTTGCGGTTTTAGGAAACCAGCCAGCCGAACCTGTTATTCTTGCAGCATTACGCCGTTTGGAATACCGCGGTTATGATTCATCTGGAATAGCAACCTTAGAAAATTCAGTGATTGATCGCCGAAGGGCCGCTGGAAAGTTGGATAATCTGGCAAGTATTTTAGAACAACATCCGTTATCAGGCCATGTTGGTATTGGTCATACACGGTGGGCAACCCATGGCGCACCTACTGAAAATAATGCACATCCTCATGCAACCCAACAAGTGGCCGTAGTGCATAATGGGATCATTGAAAATTATGAAACTTTAAGGCAGGAACTTGTTAATCTTGGACAAGATTTTAATAGTGAAACAGATAGTGAAGTTATTGTTCAGCTAGTTGATTATTATCTTAAACAAGGTAAAGCCCCTAAGGAGGCTGCCTTTGCGGCATTACAACGTTTAGAAGGTGCATATGCAATTGCTATGATTTTTGCAGGCGATGATAATATTATGATCGGTGCCAGACATGGTGCCCCTTTGGTTGTCGGATATGGCGAAGATGAAATGTATTTGGGATCTGATAGTTTGGCCGTGGCCCCAATGACCCGTAAAATTGCTTATATGCCTGATGGGGTTTGGACTGTTCTATCCAGAAAAGGTGCTGAATTTTTTGACATGGATGGAAATACAGTTGAATGTCAGGTTCAAACGACAGCGTTAATGGCTGGTGCTATTGGCAAAGATGGTTATCGTCATTATATGGAAAAAGAGCTCCATGAACATCCTGTTGTGATTGGCCAAACATTAAGACGGTTTGTTAATCCAGTAACGCACAAGATTGAATTACCTGAAATGCCATTTGATATGGCAACCCTAAAACGTGGAATTATTACAGCGTGTGGCTCTGCCTTTTATGCTGGAGTTATTGGTCGCTATTGGTTGGAAGAATATGCACGTTTACCCATTGATTTAGATGTGGCCAGTGAGATGCGCTATCGTAATCCACCATTTGAAGCAGGTGGGATGGGATTATTGGTTTCCCAATCGGGGGAAACAGCCGACACATTGGCAGCATTACGTGCACTAAAGCAAGAAAAACAGAAGATTATTTCTGTTTTAAATAACGAACACAGCAGCATGGCCCGTGAAAGTGACTTGGTTTTAGGGATGGATGCAGGGGTTGAAATTGCTGTTGCTTCTACCAAAGCATTCACTGCTCAGTTAACAGTACTGGCATGTTTGACTTTGGTGATGGCACAGGCGAGGAGGACAATATCCTCTGAACGGGCTGATGAGTGTTTAACCGCATTATTAGATTTGCCCAGCCGGGTTGCTGAGATCTTACAAATGCAAGAACAAATTCAAGCAATGGCTCAAATTATTTCTAAGGTTCAAAGTGTTATCTATCTAGGGCGTGGTATTATGTTTCCCGTAGCGATGGAAGGAGCCTTGAAATTAAAGGAAATTTCTTATATTCACGCCGATGCTTATGCTGCTGGTGAAATGAAACATGGTCCAATTGCATTAATTGATAATACCGTGCCAGTGATCTCGTTATTGCCTTCGGGGCCTTTGTTTGAAAAAACATTATCAAACTTACAAGAGGCAAAGGCTAGAGGGGGGCGTATACTAGTCTTTACCGATGCTAAAGGGGCTGAGCGTGTTAAATCAATCGCTGAACAGATTGTTGTATTGCCTACAGTTCACTCTTTTGTTACGCCACCGCTTTATACAGTGCCTGTGCAAATGTTGGCTTATGAAGCTGCCTTATTAAAAGGAACTGATGTTGATCAACCAAGAAATCTGGCAAAATCAGTTACTGTGGAATAAGGGGATAATACTTTAGACTAACTATAAATAACTATCATGCCTATATACATATAGTGTTTATTTTTATATCCTTAATATAAGTAAAAACAATATTAAGGATATCGTAATGAATCGTTTAGAAGTTACTGAAAAAATTATTGCAGCCAAAGTCAATCAAGGTTTGAAATGGGCGGATATTGCTCAAAAGGTTGGGCGTAGCAAAGAATGGGTTACCGCTGCCTGTTTGGGACAAATGACAATGAATGAAGAACAAGCATCCGTTATTGCCGATATTTTTAAACTAAGCGAAGAAGAAAAAAAGTGGTTAATGGTGACCCCATACAGAGGCAGTTTACCAACCACGGTGCCAACAGACCCGACTATTTATCGGTTTTATGAATTAATAAGTGTTTATGGAACAACTTTCAAAGAGTTAATTCATGAAGAATTTGGTGACGGAATAATGAGTGCCATTGATTTCAAAATGGACTTAAAACGTGAAAATGACCCAAATGGCGATCGTGTTAATATTGTGATGAGTGGTAAATTCTTACCTTATAAAGTATATTAGGTTTGATTTTTATTAAAATATTGTGGGCTGGATCAAACGATCCAGCTTTTTTATTTTAATTTTCTATCAATTCACTATTATAAAATATGAAATTAAGAATTAATTTCATATAATATTGATAATCGTTCTCATTTGTGGTTAATATGACCTAATTAGATTCATATGGAATTTTCAACTTGTCTTTATTAGGTCATCTAAATGAAATCAACCTATCAACACTATCTGGCATTAAAGTCAGAAAATCCACGGAGATATGCTCGTGATCTTGCCACTATGATGGCGATCAGTGAAGCTGAATTAGCACATATTCGTATTGGTTATGATGCTAAACCTATGAAAAAGGATTTTGTAGCCTTATTACAGGCATTGCATACGGTGGGGGAAACCAAAAGCATCGTTCGTAATGAATATGCAGTGCATGAGCAGGTTGGACGATATGATAACGTAAAGCTTAGCAATCATACAGGTTTAATATTAAATCCACGCGCTTTGGATCAACGTATTTTTATGCGCCAGTGGGCCAGTGCTTTTCTCTTAAAAGAAGATACGCATCATGGTGAACGTCAATCAATCCAGATTTTCGACACACATGGGGATTCAGTTTTAAAAATCTATGCTATCGAAAAAACAAATATAACAGCATGGAATGAAATTATTGCACAATTCACTCTTGAATCTATCAGTAATTTTTCTGTGACCCCTGTCGGCAAAACTTTATTGAACACGGCATTCGATGCGGAAAAGGTTGAAGAGGAATGGCGCGCAATGACAGATGTGCATCAATTTTTTAAACTATTAAATAATCATAATATTACTCGCCAACAAGCTTTTGCTTCTGTAAGTAATAAACTGGCAAGTAAGGTTGAAAATACAGCACTATCCCGACTCTTAGATATGATTCAAAAAGATCAAAATGAAATAATGATTTTCATAGGTAATCGAGGATGCGTACAGATTTTTACAGGTGTTGTTGAACAATTTATACCCAAAGGTGGATGGTTAAATATATTTAATGCTGATTTTACAATGCATTTAATGGAAAATAAAATTACGGAAACCTGGATTACTCGTAAACCAACGAAAGAAGGGTATGTGACCAGCCTTGAATTGTTTGCTGAAGACGGTACTCAAATCGCTCAATTATATGGTCAGCGCACAGAAGGTAATTTGGAACAACAACGTTGGCGCAATCAAATTGAATCCTTACTGGTTCAGGATCAAGTCGCATGAGAATATGGACGTTTTTGACTTGTTTTATGTTTTCGATGGTGATGGTTTTTCAAGCCAACGCTAAAGAACGCATTGTTTCTATTGGTGGAGATGTAACAGAAATTATTTATGCCTTGGGTGCTCAAGATGAATTGGTTGGACGTGATAGTACTAGTACCCATCCTGATGCAGCACAGCAAGTTCAAAATATTGGATACATGCGTCACTTAAGTACTGAAGGGATTTTATCCTTAAAACCAACGTTGGTGATCAGCAGTAATTTGGCACAACCTTCGACAGTTCTTGAACAGATTAAAAAGGTTGGTATTCCTGTAGTCTTTATATCTGGGAAACATTCTTTGTCTGTTATAAATGAAAAAATTTCTACGATTGGGAATGCTGTACATCGTCAGAAAGAAGCGAAAGCCCTGCAAGACAAAACCAATCAGAACATTGCTCAGTTATCTGGTTCTAAGCTTCCTATACGGGTTATTTATATCATGGCCCATACAGGGATGAGCAATTTAGTAGCTGGCAAAGGAACAGCAGCTGACGAAGCCATCCATGCGGCAGGGCTGGTGAATGCCATGGGTAATGTGATGAATTATCAACCCATGTCACAAGAGGGAATGATTGCTGCTGCACCTGATGTTATTATTACAGATCAAGATGCAATTAAAACCATAGGTGGTGAGGAAAATTTATGGAAACTTCCTGGGTTATCTTTAACACCAGCAGGAAAAAATCATCAATTGATCATTATTGATCAGATGGCTTTGTTAGGTTTTGGTATTCATACACCTCAAGCAATTCAAGATTTGCGTTCCAAGGCACAAAATTTTAAGCATGGATAGACGTTATCACGGTTATATGGTTGGATTATTACTGATATTATTAATATCAGTAATAGCTTCGGCCAATATTGGGGCGGTGCATTTACCATGGTCATCGTTTTTTTCTTTTGATTCTCAGAACATAGAATGGCAAATCTGGTTCAATATTCGCTTACCCAGAATAATATTGGCAATTGTTATTGGTATTGCCTTGTCTGTCTCCGGGGCTGTGATGCAAGGATTATTTCGCAACCCACTTGCTGATCCTGGATTATTGGGAATTAGCAGTGGTGCTGGGCTTGCAGTATCTGTTGCACTAGTAATTCCAATGGCTTTGCCAGCTTTTATATCTTTGTGGCTTCCTGTGATTGCAGCGTTTGTTGGCAGTTTATTCGTAACTATTTTGATATTTAAATTAAGTTATCTTACAAAGGGGCATTTATCGCGCTTATTGTTGGTAGGTATTGCTATTAACGCCTTAAGTGGGGCTTTGGTGGGTATTTTATCATGGGTCAGTAACGATCAGCAATTACGGCAATTATCCTTATGGGGTATGGGCAGCTTAGGACAAACGAAGTGGTCAATTGTGATCATAGCCTCTTTATTAATTACGGTTACGACAATTATTATTCAATGTTATGCAACCAGGCTCAATCTTTTGCAGCTGGGCGAGGAAGACGCTCATTATTTGGGTGTTGACATACAGAAAACACAAAGATCCTTGTTAATACTCAGTGCTTTATTAGTGGGCACGGCTGTATCAGTTAGTGGTATCATTGGTTTTGTAGGTTTAGTTATTCCAAATGCTGTTCGATTAATTTTAGGCAGTGATCATCGGATGCTTTTGCCAATTTCAGCATTAAGCGGTGCAATTTTATTGTTAATTGCGGATACTATTGCCAGAACAGTTGTACAACCTGCTGAAATGCCCGTTGGGTTGTTAACAAGTTTATTAGGAAGTCCATGGTTTTTTTGGTTAATTTTTAAACAGCAGCGCGAAGAATAATCGAAATGGATAATAATCTTACTGCTCAAAATATATCATTTTACAGGAATAAACAGGCTATTTTGTCTGAAGTTTCTATATCTTTGTCTTTGGGACAATTTGTTGCTTTAATTGGACCAAACGGGGCAGGAAAATCGTCTCTTTTAAAGTTGTTGACAGGGTACCATTTGCCAACTCATGGTTCATGTTTATTACAAGGCAAAGCTTTGACGGCCTGGTCACGGGATGATCTAGCAAAAAAACGCGCAGTTATGAAACAATTAAATGGGGTTAGTTTTGCCATTCCTGTTATTGATGTGATCAAGTTAGGGCGAACCCCATGGTCAGAGCCATTAAATAAAACGACCATTGATCATGTAATTGAATTAATGCAATGCCAGTCCTTATTACATAAGAATTATATGCAACTATCAGGGGGGGAACAGCAGCGTGTACAGTTAGCTCGGGTATTGGCGCAATTATGGCACAAGGATGGCCCGTCGGGCTGGTTATTTTTAGATGAGCCAACATCAGCTCTTGATTTGTATCATCAACAACAAATTTTACGAACGCTTCGACAGCTGACACAGCAATATTTGCTGAATGTTTGTATGGTGGTGCATGATTTAAACCTAGCATCGTTATGGTCTGATATGATTTATTTGTTAAATGAAGGATCCATTGTTGCGCAGGGGACACCATCAGATGTGTTAACGAAAGAAATATTAACGCGTTGGTATCAAGCTGATTTACAGGTTATTCACCCTACGGATACCTTAAAACCTTATGTCATGTTATCAGCATAGATAAAATAAAGTTTTCGAAACGATTTGAAATGTAAAATTCAGAAGCATGAAAAATAATTTTGATAAAAAAACTTTATAATTCTTAATAAAATATGTTCAAAAACATCTTTTTTTAAAATAATATTAACGCTTGTGAATTAAATATAATGAATAATTTTATTTTATAAGTGATATTTTATGATGGAAAAAGAGATTAACGACCCCATTGAACGAATGCCAAAATGGAGATCTTCCGACACAATTTGGATGCTGAGTTTATATGGGACAGCAATTGGTGCAGGGGTTTTGTTTTTACCTATTAATGCTGGGGCTGGCGGATTAATCCCTTTGTTAGTATTAGCTGTTTTAGCTTTTCCTATGACTTTTTTAGCGCACAGAGCTTTGTGTCGTTTTGTTCTTTGTGGAAATGCTGCTGATATTACGGTCGTTGTTGAACAACAATTTGGCAAACATGTGGGATATTTTATAACTTTATTGTATTTTTTCGCAATTTATCCAATTTTATTGGTTTACAGTGTTTCTTTAACCAATACAGTTGAAAGTTTTTTTCAATATCAATTACATATACAACCACTCCCCAGATCAATAATTGCATTATTATTAATTGTATTTTTGATGGGGATTGTACAATTTGGAGAACAGCTTATTGTTAAAGTTATGTCAACATTGGTTTACCCTTTTGTTGCTATTTTAATGATTATTGCGTTATTTCTAATTCCTCAATGGACAGGGGAAATATTCCATCACGTAAGTTTTTCTGGTGCAGCGTCAAGTGGGGGAACAGGATTAATATTAACATTATGGTTAACAATACCTGTTGCTGTATTTTCTTTTAATCATTCGCCAATTATTTCCTCTCTGGCTGTTGCAAAACATAAAGAGTATGGCCAATTTGCTGAAAAAAAATGCTCTAAAATCATTGAGTACAGTAACATTATGATGGTTGTGACTGTGATGTTTTTTGTATTCAGTTGTGCATTATGTTTAACTCCAGCAAACTTGCAAGAAGCTAAGGTCGAAAACGTTTCAATTTTATCTTATCTTGCTAATCATTTTAATACACCTTTTTTGAAATGGGTTGCTCCTATTGTTGCTTTTGTTGCAATTTGCAAGTCGTTTTTGGGCCATTATCTAGGCGCTAGGGAAGGGATACATGGTGTCGTAATCAAGACATTAAATTTTGCAGGTATTGGTGTTAAGTCCAATAGATTGTTACAAAATGGCAGTTCTATTTTTATTTTGCTAACTGCTTGGATTGTAGCAACATATAATCCCAGTGTTTTGGGAATGATTGAATCCATTGGCGGGCCTGTATTGGCTATAATTTTATTTCTAATGCCGATGTACGCTATTCACACTGTACCTGTACTTGCGAAATATAAAGGGAAACCCAGTAATATTTTCGTAACTATTATGGGGTGTATTGCCGTTTCCGCAGCAATATATAGATTTTTTGTTTAGATGACAGTTTATAATAAACAAAGTAAGTAGATGCTTACTTTGTAAAAGAAAGTTTAACTTTGCTTAAGCTTTTCAATAGTAATTAAGATATAGTTTTTTAATTTTATTATTTTTTTAAAAGTGGATCAAACCCAATTAAAGTAGATTTTTTAAAGAGAAATAATTATTACAACATATATAAAGAGTTAGTACGGATAAAATTTACCAACTCTTTTAAGTAATTTAAGCAAGATTAAAACATTATCCTAGAGCTCTAAAGGTTTCAAAGGCTGTGGCATACCATTATCGCCGCACCCAATAATTCCTTGTTCGAAATCAATTAAACTGCCTGTCATAAGTCCTGACTCTTTTGAAAGTAAAAATAAAACGGTCTTTGCAATTTCTTGTGGTTTGATTAAACGTCCAAAAGGTTGTTTTTTGCTTTCTTCTTCAAATTCTTGCTCTGAAACGTTATGATACTTTTCTTGAACTTTGCGTTCGGTTACTGTATCCATCCAACCAACATTTATGCCATTAACACGGATACGGTTGCGCATCGCACTAAAAGCAACATTTTTTGTTAATGTTGCCAATGCTCCTTTTGATGAAGAATATGCTGCAAGTTCAGATTGACCGCCGTGGGCATTCATTGACAAAATATTTACAATTGAACCTTCAATCTTTTTTTGCAGCATTAACTTTATGGTATATTGCATTAGGAAAAAAGGGGCTTTGACATTGATGCTGAATATTTGATCAAATAAATCAGGTGTTGTATCAATAATGGTTCCTCGATTGGATATTCCAGCGCAATTTACCAAACCATGAATGGCGTTAAATCGTTTTTCCGCTGCGTCAATAACCAATTGACAATTTTCAAAACGGGTAAAATCCGCTTGAACAAAATAAGCATCACAGCCTTTATCCCTCAAGAGTTGCTCTTGCTTTTCACCCTTTTCCTTTGATACCCCACAAATAATGATGCCTTTTGCACCACGACAGGCTAAAAGATTTGAGACTTCAGCGCCTAGTCCTTCGTTACCACCAGTTATAATAAAATATTGATCTTTAAACATATTAGTAAAGTCTTGCATATTCTTTATCCTTGTTTAGAGACAAAAGATTAATTTACCAGAAGCGATAAAGGCGATCTGGTAAATTATGAGGTTTATTTGTAATTATTTTTTAAGCACGTATTGTATTTGTTTGTAAGATCTAGCGACCGATCTTGCGTAAGGGCTTGCCGTCCATTAGATTTTCTTCGATTTTTTCCAAACTGACTTTTGAGGTTTCAGGAATGAACATAAATGTTACTGCAATAAAGATAACATTTAAAAGCGCATAAAGTAAAAATGTTTTCGAAGAACCCAGATTATTATTCAACGTCAAGAATGTATAGCCGACGACAAAATTGGCCAACCAGTTCGTTACCGTTGAAGCTGCAATCCCAAAATCACGCCCTTGTAAAGGTTGTATTTCAGAACACAGAGTCCATACCAATGGCCCTGCAGACATGGCAAAACCAACAATAAACATCAATAACATAGCAACACAAAAATACTGAGTTGTTGGATCAGCAATATGGCCATTTCTCATTAAAAAGCTAATAATTCCCAGGCCTAATGCCATGACAAAAAAACCAGCATACAGGGTTGGTTTACGACCATACTTATCGCAAGTACCAATGGCAATAAAGGTTGCAGCCACATTAACCAATCCGACAAGGGCTGTGAACCATAATTGCGCGCTGCCTTGATATCCCATATCAGCAAAGATACGAGGGGCGTAATACATGACGACATTCATACCCGTAAATTGTTGAACAACTTGTAATAAAATACCAAGACCAACCGAGCGTCTGAAATTACTGTTTGTTTTAAATAACTCAAATCCCTTTGTTGGTTTTTGTAATTGCTCTTCAATATCACTGATTTCCTTACTGACAACCTTTTGATCACCAGCACGTAATCCCAACAAAACGTCGTATGCCTCTCTTTTACGATTGTTCATAACCAACCAACGAGGACTATCTGGTAAGGATAACAGACCAATTAAGAACATAATAGCGGGGAAGGCAATTATACCCAGCATCCATCTCCATGCGCCGTAATACCCTAGAATTGTATCCGACACAAAGGCCAAGAAAATTCCGATCGTAACCATCAATTGATAGGTCGATATCATAGATCCACGTTTTTCTTCGGGCGCAATTTCAGCTATATACAAAGGCGCAGTTGTACTAGCAATACCAATGGCAACCCCTAAAATAAAGCGCCATGCGATTAAATCAACGATACCTCTGGATAATGCACATCCAACAGCAGATGCAATAAAAATTAAGGCACTAACAATCAGACATCGATTTCGTCCGAATTTTGCAGATGCCCATCCACAAGATAACGCGCCCAGAGCGGCCCCGAACATCATGCTACTGACTATTGTTTCAATATCGTGATCAGTTGCTACAAATTCTTTTTTAATAAATTCATTTGCCCCCGACATAACACCGATATCAAGACCGAACATCAATCCTGCCAGTGAGGCAAGAAAGCCAACCATCATAATGTTATAGGAAGTGTTTTGTGTTGTTTCAGGCGTATTTTTTGTCATCATACACTCTCTTTTTTATAATAATATGCATAAGAGTGTATAGCGAAATAGAAACAAGGTAAGTTTAAAAATAGTTGATTTGATATATATATTTGCAGCGTTGCTAAAGAGCTTCTATTTTACTAGAAGCTTAGTTTTCAAAGTGAAAATTTAAAATAAAAAAACAAGTAAACTAATTGATCCTAAAGCAATACAATAAAAGCTAAAGGGGGTTAACGCCCAATTGTCATGATCACGGAAAAATTTCATTAAAACAGCAGTGCTGAGTAATGCAGTGATTCCACCAATGATTGTAGCAATTGATAATGTGCCAATATTCTCAATAGGGATATGATGGCTGTGAATTTTCCATAATTGATGAACAGAAGCTGCTAAAATGATAGGAAGTGCAAGTAGAAATGAAAATCTAGCTGAATTTTCATGTGATAAGTTGCGTAAAATTCCACCTACGATGGTTGCCCCCGATCGAGACAACCCTGGGAAGAATGCCAGACACTGAAAACATCCAATAACGAGCGCATCTTTGGGGGTCATATTTGCAATAGCCATGGTTGTTGTTGGATGAGATCGCTTTTTTAAACGCTCTGCAAAGAATAACATAAACCCGTTACAAATTAAAAAAATAGAAACCATTTCTGGGGTTGAAAAAAGTTGACGAATATAACTTTCTAAAATTGCTCCTATTAAGATGGCGGGTAAGGTTGCTATGATCAATAGTAATACAATATAAATACTTTGCTGTTGAATAGCTGCACCATCTTTACCCAAAACACCGCGAAACAAAGCGTGCCAATCCTTCCAAAAAAAGATCAACAGTGCAAAGGCAGTTCCAAAATGCAACATGACAATAAAAGGTAAAAAAGTCGGATCTTGTGGGCTGATAACCCATCCCAGCAGGGCAGGGATAATAACAGCATGGCCAAGACTGCTAACAGGGAAAAGTTCTGTTGCACCTTGTAAAATGGCAATAAAAATTGCTTGAAGGAATGACATATTTGAAGGCCCGTTTTTATTTTTCTGCTATTTTCTTTGTATATTTTTAATAAGTATTTTAAAAGGTTAAATGTAGCTAAAGAATAGGCTATAATGTATTTATTCCGCAATAAATATAAATTTGTATATTTTGATAAATAGTATTGAAGATGAATAAAGATGGAGGCAATACATGAAAAGCAATAAAATCAGTGCCTATGTAGCAAGTACATTGGTGCTAGCCGTTGCTGTTGGTTTTTATTCATACTCAAAATTAATGTTATTTGGGGTAAAAGGGGAACGATATCCTTTGCATGCCCAATTTTTATCTGCCAACACTATTGAACCAGGGGGCAGTGTCATTTTGGCCGGCGTACCAATTGGTATTATTCGCTCTATTCGATTAAATAATCAAACATTTATGGCCGATGTTAAAATTGAAATTAATAAGGATATTCTTCTTCCAAAAGATAGTCAGCTAAGTATTGGTTCGACCAGCATGACAGATGATGGATCAGTAATGATTAAACCTGGGAAATCAAAGGAATACTTTAAACCAGATGATTTTATAACCAATACAATACCTTATACTAGTGTCGAGCAGCAGATCAGTAATTACATATTCAATAGTGGTAATCTTTCTTCCAAGTAAAATGGTTGTAATAAATTGAAAGGGGAACTGTATAATTCCCCATGACAAATTTAAGATTTTAATTTTTGTAACAACGATAGATGCGTGCGGTCAAAGGTAAGGGGAGTAATGGCAATTGATTTATTATTAATTGCCTGGGTTTCAGTTTCATTGTTATCGGGTTTGATGGGGCGGGAAAAATTAAGCCAATAGTAGGGTTGTTGGCGGGTATCTGTTTTCTTGACGGCACCAACATCTTCAATATATCCAATCCCTTGGGTGGTAAATTCAACGGATTTAACTTCATCATAAGGGCAATCAGGGAAATTTATATTTAAGCAACTTTGGGGTTGATACCAAGATCGTTTAGATAGATCTTCGAGTATTTTTGGACCATGATGATAAGCTGTTTCCCAACAGATTTCTTGTCCATCCGTAAAGTTTTGACTTAATGCAATTGAGGGAATATTAAGCAAACATCCAGTCATTGCAGCGCCAACGGTTCCAGAAAAAATTGTTTCAATTCCAAGATTTCCACCACGATTAACGCCCGATAATATCAGATTGGGTGGGTTGGACATAATTTGTTTTACCCCCATAACTACACAATCTGCTGGGGTTCCGCTGACTGCATAGTGACGTTCTTGTTTTTTTGTGGCTCGAAGAGGGTGGTGAATACTAATGGATTGGGAGGTTCCACTTTGATCGCGTTCGGGAGCAACGATCCAAACTTCTTTAGCAATTTTATTGGCGATATTTTCTAGAATTTTTAGACCTGGTGCATCAATACCATCATCGTTGGTGAGTAAAATACGATCATAAAGATAAGTCATTCAATATTTTCCAAGCGTAGTTAAATTTCGTAATAAATTAAATTAACACAATTTTATAATTTCTGTAATCAAAGGCAGGCGGTTAGTTCATTATAACAAAAACGTATAATATATATTATGCCAACTAAAATTATGAAATTACAATTATAATATTATATATGGCTCCAGCCTGTTTTGTTAAAGCTAACAAGATTATTTTGCTCATCATAAAAAGCTATTGATTGATTTTGATCCGTGCAATAACCAATTTTAGTCAAAGTGATGTTTGCTTTTTTACTGTTCATCAGTGCAGCATGTTCACGTTCTGGTGAAATAGTTAAGAGTAACTCGTAATCATCACCACCCGTTAAGCATGTTTCCAAATATGATGGACCTAATGCTTTCGCTGCGTTAGATAAAGGAATTCTGTGGGTATAAATAACAGCACCAACATGACTTTCACGAGTTAAATGTCCAAGATCCTGTATAAATCCATCAGAGATATCCATACCAGCAGAAGCAATATTATTTAGGTTTAATCCAAGTCTAGGCTGTGGTAAATGGTAACGTCGTGTCAAAAATCCGCTTTTGTCTACAATTTTATTTTGTAATGCAAGCAAACCTAAAGCACTATCGCCGATCGTTCCAGTTACCCAAATACCGTCTCCTGCTTTGGCGTTATTTCTGCGTAAGGCCATGTTTTTTATAACTTTTCCCGTCATCGTTACAGAAAAAACCATATGCGATGGGTTCTTGGTGGTATCTCCACCCAATAGGGAAAAATTATAAAATCTTTGATCTTGTAATAACCCATCTGTAAATTTTTCGAACCATGATGCATTAAAACAAGTAGCAGGTAAAGACACGGTTAACAAATATCCAACTGGATCAGCCCCCATACCAGCCAAATCTGACAGATTGCATCTTAGTAACTTCCTTGCAATCAAGTCAGTCGGATCATTTGGAAAAAAATGAACTCCTTCTATCATAGCGTCAGCAGTTATAACTAATTCGTAATTAGGATCGATAGATAATAATGCGGCATCATCAGCCAGATCTAAAGCCCCTGCTCCAGCTAGTCTTTTAAAATACTGATGAATATATTGAAATTCAGGTGCTAATCGTATTGGCATAAAGACAGCTATTAACTATTGGAAGATAAAGAATCTAAATCATTATTATGACGTAATTGACGACCTAAATGATCCAAAATCCCATTAATCATAGCAGGTTCATCGCCGTCACAAAAAGCGTGGGCAACATCAATATACTCATTGATAATTACTTTTGTAGGAGGTTCGTTTTGATTATTTAAAAATTCGGTAACTGCAGCACGTAAAATTGCACGGATGATGGGATCTAAACGATGAATGGGCCAATCTTGGGGTAAAGCTTTAATAATAATTGCGTCAATTTTTGAGTGTTGATGGATATAACTTTCAATGATATTTTTAAACAAATCTATATTTGGTATACAAGCATGTCCTTCGTTATAAATATCCTCGTGACATTTTGGATCAAGGCGATGTAGCAAAAACTGTTCTATAATTAAATTTGCCGCTTTTTCTGTGCCCTGCTCCCATTGAAACAAAGCTTGTATGGTTGCAATACGTGTTAAGGTACGGGGGCGTTTTACGGTTAATTTAGTATTTGTCATCTTCATTTAAAATTCAGTTTGTATGTATAAATAATTATTTTTCATGATGTTCCATAGTCTGTAATATTTCTGCAAAATCTTTAATAACTTGGAAATCACAATATACGCTGGCAAATCGAACATAGGCAACTTTATCAATGTCTTTTAGCATCTCCATTGTTGCTGTGCCAATTGATTCTGATGAAATAATATTTTCACCAGAATCAACAAATTGTTTTTCCAGTTTATTGGCAATTTGATCAATTTCTTCTGCGGATATAGGGCGTTTACGCATTGCCAAATCGATGGATTTTATTAGTTTTTCTTTATCAAATGGAACGCGTTGTCCGTTACGTTTTAAAACCATAATATCACGTGTTTGTATTCGTTCCAATGTCGTAAAGCGTTGATTACACTGGGTACAAACCCGTCTGCGTCGAATAGCTGTTCCATCTTCTGTGGAGCGGCTATCTTTTACCATGGTGTCTTCGTTTCCACAAAAAGGACAAAACATGAACTCAGCCTTTATATACAGCTTAAACTTAATTTAAGCACTATGAATAGGAGTTGCTAGAAAATCCTGTCAAAAATAAAGATTTCTTTAAAAATTGAAATCTTTATTTTCGTAAACAGTTAAATATTAAATATCTAAATTGGCGACCTTTAATGCATTATTGACTATAAACTCTTTTCTAGGTTCAACGACATCCCCCATAAGGGTTGTAAAGACTTGGTCAGCATCCTCAATATCCCCTATTTTTACTTGTAACAAAGTACGGGTTGCAGGATCCAAGGTTGTATTCCATAATTGATCATCATTCATTTCGCCCAATCCTTTAAAGCGGTTGATCGCCAGCCCCTTTTTCCCACTACTTAGCAAACGTTCATAAATGACACTGGGGCCACTAACTTTTTCTTCTTTATTGTCTATATGAAGGACGGCACTCGTATGGAAATCTCTAATTAACAGGTCTTGGTGTTCGTTAACCCAATGAACATTTTTCCCTTTTAAAATTGACATGGGTAAGTAATATGCCTCTTTAACACCACGAACTTTACGAGCTACCTCTAAACCTGTGTCGTTATAGGTTGCTTTCCACCCCTGCTCGCTGGCAAGAGACAGAGTATCCAATCGATTTTGAAAATCTGGGATATGAACCATACCTTCGGCTGGATCTGGGGTTAGAATTTTGCTGATAACTGCTTGCTCCAAAATCCACAAAGGTGCGTATTTTTCTAAGACACGTAATTTTTGCGTTATCTTGGCATACATTTTAACTTCGTTTTCTAAATGTTCCCCTGCCAATAATTGACCATTAGACAAAGTTAAAGACGTATTATTCAAAGCTTTATTTAATAAATATTGCTCTAAGGCTGGGTCATCTTTTAAATAGCGCTCATCGTTGCCTCTTTTGGCACGATACAAAGGCGGTTGAGCAATATAGACAAAGCCCTTTTCGATAAGTTCTGGCATTTGTCGAAAAAAGAAAGTCAATAACAGTGTGCGGATATGAGATCCATCAACGTCAGCATCTGTCATAATAACAATTTTATGGTATCGCAATTTCTCAATGGAAAAACCACCTTGATCCACGTCCCCACGCCCAATGCCTGTCCCCAAAGCCGTAATTAAAGTTCCAATTTCTGCAGAATTAAGCATTCTGTCAAAACGAGCGCGTTCAACGTTTAAAATTTTTCCGCGCAAAGGTAAAATTGCTTGGAAACGGCGATCTCTGCCTTGCTTTGCGGTTCCACCAGCTGAATCCCCCTCAACAATAAAGATTTCAGATTTTGAAGGATCTCTTTCTTGGCAATCTGCAAGTTTGCCAGGCAAAGATGAAATATCCAACACCCCTTTTCTACGGGTTAATTCCCTAGCTCTACGGGCAGCTTCTCGTGCAGAGGCAGCGTCCAATGCTTTTGAAACAATAATTTTTGCCTCTTTGGGATGTGTTTCAAACCAGTGTCCTAGTGAATCAGCGATACAACTGTGAACAACAGGTTGTACTTCCGAAGACACCAATTTATCTTTAGTTTGAGAAGAGAATTTTGGATCTGGAACCTTAACAGATAAAATTGCCGTTAGCCCTTCTCGCATATCTTCACCAGATAAAGCCTGCATGTCTTTTTTGTTGACAGTACTTTCTGCGTATTTTGTAACAATACGCGTTAATGCCTGTCGAAACCCTGCCAGATGAGTACCACCATCTTTTTGTGGGATGTTGTTGGTAAAACATAAAACTTGTTCATTATAACTGTCGTTCCATACTAGTGAACATTCAACCCTGATATTACTTTTTTCGTGGAATGTGCTGCCTGTAATTGGATCGGTTAAGTTATTTTTGGATCGCGTAAGCCATTTTACGAATTCCTCCAATCCTCCTTCGTAAAAAAAACGTTCACTTTGGACTTCGTCTTCTCTCTCATCTGTTAAAGTGATTTCCATACCTGAATTTAGGAATGCAAGCTCTCGCACACGTTTTGTAATGATATTAAGTTCGAAAATAATATGGGTAAAAACTTGAGCGCTGGGTTTAAATCGAACTTCCGTGCCTGTGGGACTGTCGCTTTTGCCAATAACCTTTAGTGGGTCAACGGTTTCACCGTCTTCAAAACGGATCATATGTTCTTGGCCGTTGCGCCAAATGCGCACTTCCATCCATTCTGACAATGCGTTGACCACAGCGGCCCCCACACCATGTAACCCCCCGGAAACCTTATAAGAATTCTGGTTGAATTTACCCCCGGCATGTAACTTTGTTAATACGACCTCGGCAGCACTGATCCCTTCTTCTGGATGGATATCTGTAGGAATTCCACGCCCGTTATCCCGAACGGTAACACTGCCATCGTTGTTTAAGGTTATAAAACATTGATTGGCATATCCAGCTTGTGCTTCGTCAACGGCATTATCAATAATTTCAAATATCATATGGTGCAAGCCAGAGCCATCATCCGTATCACCAATATACATGCCAGGTCTTTTTCTAACGGCTTCTAACCCTTTTAAAACAGAAATAGAAGAAGCACCATATTCATCGTGGTCATTTTCGTTAGAATTAGGGGATGAATGTAGTGAAGAATCGTGCGAGGTGACCATATTTGATAGGGCTCCGAAAATGAGTAGTTAGGTATCTGTAAAATTTATAGATAAATTAAGAAAAACTGGAGAAAATCATAGCAGATTTTCGATGAAAAAGGAAATATTCACATGATTTTTCCTTGATTTATTTGTAAAAATTCTGCTTTTCCTAAACATGGGCTAAAAATAGTTTTGTCTGTGCCAGTCAAAACAATAAAACCATCTAAATTTAATAAAGTGGAAAGCAATATATGGCGATGATTTTCGTCTAAATGAACCAATGGTTCATCTAATAATAACAGCGGTAAGGTAACATTTTGTTTTTTTATTAATTCGGTTAATTTTAGGATAATCCCAATTAATAAGGCTTTTTGTTGACCTGTACTAGATAAATATGCAGGCATGTTGGTTTTTCTTTCGATAAACATCACGTCGGTTCGATGAATACCCAATTGTGTGGATTGATTTTCAGCGTCAACTAATCGATCCTTTTTCCATTGTTGACGCAGGTAATCCTCTACAACGATGGCTGGATCATGGTGCAACCTATCAGCAATCGGACATACTAATTTTAAATGAGCTTCTGGAAAAGCATCGTCAATGACAGTTAGTTTATTTAATTGACGAATGAAATTTATTCGTGTGGCTGTTATAGCCACGGCATGTCGTGCCATTGATTCTTCGATAGCATTTAACCAGTTTGTATCAAAAGTCGCGCTGCTAAGTAATTTATTACGTTGACTTACAGATTTTTCATAAGCAAATATTTCTTTGGTATGGTAGGTTTCAATACTAATAATCAACCGATCTAAAAAGCGTCTGCGCCCTGCTGCCCCTTCTAAAAATAATCGATCCATCTGTGGGGTCAACCATATGGCAGACAAATATTGTGATAGCTCTTGCTGACTGCGCAAGATTGTATTATTTAACCGAAATTGGCGTTTTAAAGAATATGGGGGGCAGCCCGTGGCGATTTCCATAGTATCCATAACAGGATGGTCAAATTCCCCGATAATACCCCATCCTTTTTGTTGTTGACCAATTTTAGCAATATCTTCGATACGGCTTTTACGTAGTCCTCGCCCTGGTACAAGTAAGGACAAGGATTCTAGTAAATTGGTTTTACCACTACCGTTTGGTCCGCAAATAACCACTTTCTGAGCGGTTGGTGACCACACAAATCGATCGTAATTGCGAAAATTGGTTAAGGTAAGACGGAGTAATGACGTCATCCCTATTATTGTCGAACGTTAAAACTAAGCATCTACACGCGCATAGGCATCAGAACATATAACGCTGACGGATCATCGACATCGCGCACAATGGTTGGGGCTGAGTTATCTGACAAAACAAACTCAACCTGGTTATCAATTTGATCCGTTATGTCATTTAAATAGCGAGCCTGAAAGCCAATTTCCAAGGGATCAGAGTCATACTGTACTTGGGTTTCATCTAATTCCTCTTTGGCATTTCCTTGATCAACGCTGCTGGCAGAAAGGATTAAAGAATTAGTGTCCAAAGATAATTTTACAGGACGAGATCTTTCCATACTGATTGCAGCGACACGAGCCACGGCCATGGCGAAATCTTGTTTGCCAACACGTAGAACTTTGGTGTTGTTTTTGGGTATAACCCGTTCATATTCTGGGAAAGTTCCATCAATTAATTTTGATGTAAGCGTAATATCACCAAACTTAATTTGAATGCGCGTATCAGACACCAAGATTTGAATAGTGTCATTGGCCTCTTCTAATAATTTATATACTTCATAGACCGTTTTGCGGGGAATAATGATCCCTGGAATGTTTTCTGCCCCTTCTGGCATTGTACTTTCTACTCTGGCCAAACGATGACCATCTGTTGCAACAGCACAAAGTTTCTTTTCCCCGTCGCTATTATCCATAATATGAAGGTAAATTCCATTTAGGTAATAACGTGTTTCCTCTGTTGAAATAGCAAAGCGTGTTTGTTCTATCAGCTTTTTTAAGGTTTCCGTTGGAATATTAAAATGGTGAGGAAAATCACCAGAGGTCATAGATGGAAAATCATTTACACTTAAAACATTGAGGCTGGTTGCATATTTGCCTGCTCGTAACGATAATGGCATGTCATCATTATTATGGCTCAACTCGACGAGGGCTGTATCAGGTAACTTTCGAACAATCTCATATAAAACAGAAGCAGGTGCAGTTACAGAGCCGTTTTCTAAGGATTCAGCTGGTATGGTCTCGATGATAGCAATTTCCATATCTGTTGCTGTCAATGTCATCAAACCATCTTGTACTTCAATTAAAACATTGGCAAGGATGGGAATAGTGTTTCGCTTCTCTGCAACACTTTGAATATGTGCCAGGGCTTTAAGTAAAATAGTACGATCAACCTTCAGCTTCATTAACTATGACCTATTCTGTAAAATATACATGTAAAATTATGCTATGAATCTTCATTAAATATCAGAATTTGTCATTAATTTCTATAAAAAACTAACTAATTTTCTAACATTTTGCGCAATAATTCGACATCTTCTGCAAAAGAACTGTCTTTTTCCATTAACTCTGAAACACGGCTGATGGCGTGCATGACGGTTGTATGATCTCTGTTTCCGAATTTTCTACCAATTTCGGGTAAGGAACGGCTAGTAAGTTGTTTTGCTAAATACATTGCAATTTGACGAGGTCTAGCCACAGCGCGTGCTCGACGTGCAGAGGTCATATCCGTTTGACGAATATTGCAATGTTCTGATACTTTTCGTTGAATTTCTTCGATCGTTACCCGACGTTCGTGGGATTTTAAAATATCATGTAAAACTTCTTGGGTTGCCTCTAGGGTAATGGGACGACCAAATAAATTAGCATGAGCAATCAATCGATTTAAAGCTCCTTCTAATTCTCGAACGTTGGTTGTGATTTTATGGGCTAAAAATTCCATAACTTTAGGCGAAATAACAACTTTTGCCGAGGCTGCTTTTGCTTCCAAAATTGATATACGCAATTCATATGTGGTAGCGTGAATATCCGCCACCATTCCACATCCCAAACGAGTTCGTAGACGGTCTTCCAATCCTGAAAGGTCAGAGGGGGATTTATCAGCTGAAACAATAATCTGTCGACCTGCATCAATCAAAGCATTGAATGTGTGGAAAAATTCTTCTTGTGTATTGTCTTTGCCAATTAAAAACTGCAAATCATCAATCATTAATACATCAACAGACCTTAACTCTTCCTTGAACTCAATGGTAGATTGAGAGCGAATAGAAGCAATAAAACGATACATGAATTTTTCTGCAGACATATAGGAAACAGAAATATTTCCAGCTTTGGCTAGTTCAAAGCCGATGGCGTGCATTAAGTGTGTCTTTCCAAGCCCTACCCCACCATAAAGAAACAACGGATTAAATCCAGGGCTGGAAGGGCGTTCGGCCACCCGCCTGGAACAGGCATAGGCAAATTCATTGGGTTTCCCAACAATAAAATTGTCAAATGTAAATCGAGGGTCCAGTTGGGTTTGCAAAGGAATTTTACCTTCATCTGCTTCTTTTATTTCTGGCTCTTCAATCACAGTTGGGGGTGCTTGTTTTTGTGTTTTTTTTATAGGATTGAAATCGTTAGTTTTTGATGCTTGGCTAGGTATTTCCTCTTGTACAGGTGAGGTGTTCGCAGGAGTATCAGAAGTGGGCGTTAAAGCAAGCTCAACCCGACGAATTTGAGGCAGCTCGGTGTTCCATAATTGATTTAATTTGCTGTTATATTGCGACCTCACCCAGTCACGCAAAAAACGTGTTGGCAGATACAGTGTTAATTCGTCCTCTTCAATTCCACCAAGGGTTATTTGTTGTAACCAAGTGCGGTATTCAACCTCACCTACCTCGGCTTTCAGACGATTACAAATGCGGTCCCAGTGAATTTCTAGAATAGATTTTAATGTTGTTGAATCTGCATCTTGTAGGGATAGATGAAACTCTTTTGATTCTTCAGTAAATTCAGACATGGGTTCAGAGAGCTTTTGTTACAAAGTTGGAAACAAGTATGGATTTGATAGAATACACCCCTTCAACCTTTTTATAAAGTACCAAAAAAATCTTTAATGTTTTGTGAAGGGGTTGTACAAAAAAAATCCGATGAATGGTAACATTCGCCGGCTTCTTTTCTCTATTTAAAATAGACAAGTTTAGCAAAAGATATAAACCTTTTGCTAAGATAATTTAAGTGTTAGTTCAAAAAATTAAGCAGAAGCTAATTTTTTAATTTTGCTGGATAAACGGGAGATTTTGCGTGCAGCTGTATTTTTGTGCATGATCCCCTTACCACAAGCTCTTTGTAGTTCTGGTTGAGCATTGCGAAGCGCAACTAATGCGTCTTCTTTATTGCCAGCTAAAAGTGCTTCTTCAACTTTTTTAACAAATGTACGCACCCTTGACTTACGAGCTTTGTTTCGTTCAGTGCGTTTCAAAGTTTGACGTATACGCTTACGCGCAGATGCGATATTCGCCATGGATTTCCTGTGTACTTCTTTTATAAAAACAAACTTATATCACGATGATATATTATTTAAAGCTTGGTTTTTAACCTTTTATTCGATCTTCGTCAAGATAAAAAACTTTTTATCGTTGGCATGTATCGCAATAAAAACTTGAACGACCAGCTTGTGTTGTTCGTTTTATTAATGTTTTTTTTCCTTTTGTCAAACATTTTGAGCAATTTTCCTTTTCTTTTCCATAAACATTCCATTGCATTTGGAAATACCCCCGCTTACCATCGGAATGTACATAATCACGCATACTGGACCCCCCTGCTTTAATGGCTTTGGTCAATATCGTTTGAATGGCTTTAACGATATGGAATGTTTCTTCCAAGGTTATAGAATTTGAGGGGCGCAAGGGTGAAATTTCGGCCAAAAACAATGCCTCACATACATATATATTTCCCAAACCAGCAATAAGATGTTGATCTAATAGGCTGCTTTTAATGGATTGCTTTTTCTTTTGCAGTTGATTGTATAAATAAGAAGAAAACTGGGAATATTTTGTTTTTGGTATAATCGGTTCTGGTCCCATACGAACTAATAATCTATGGGTCTGATTACTTGGAAATATATCGATCATACCAAAACGTCTGGGATCTATATAACTTAAGCATTGCCCCTCTTTGGTAAGAACAGTTAAATGTTCATGTTTTTGTAAGATATAAGATGAATTATGGGGACGGACAATCATTTTCCCTGACATCCCCAAATGAATTAAAATAGTCTGTTGGTTATTTAGGTGGATTAAGATATATTTACCTCGTCTGGTGAAATTAATTATCTGCGCATTCATCAAAACAGAATCCAAATTTTTTGGAATGGGGATGCGTAAATGATCACGATGGCATTTCACAGAAACAATGGTTTGGTTGATAAGGCTTTGTTCTAATCCACGTTTGATTGTTTCAACTTCTGGTAATTCTGGCATAGGGTTTTCTAAGTTAATTAATTATGAATAATAATAGTAATCATTCTTCTTTTGAAGCAGAAGATCAAGTCACAGATTTCGGGTTTCGCAAGGTTGATCAAAAAGAAAAACCTTCGATGGTCAAGGCTGTATTCGACAGTGTTGCACCCAAATATGATATCATGAACGATTTGATGTCGCTGGGTATTCATCGTGTATGGAAACAGATTTTTATTCAGGAACTGGCACCGCGTCCTAATTTAACCTTGTTGGATTTGGCTGGTGGAACAGGGGATATTAGTTTTGGCTGGTTAAAACGTGGTGGTGGCACAGCATACCTAACAGATATTAATTACAGTATGTTAAGTGTTGGCCAAGGTCGTGCATTAAACAGGGGATATGTTGACAATATTCGTTTATTTTGTGTTGATGGAGAAAATATTTGTTTGCCTGATCGCTCTGTTGATCGGGTTACGATTTCTTTTGGGTTGCGTAACTGCACGCACAAGGAAAATGTTTTGGCTGAGGCGCGGCGCGTTTTAAAGCCAGGGGGACGGTTTTTGTGTCTAGAGTTCTCAAAACTTATTATTCCGATGCTGCGACCTTTATATGATGCTTGGTCCTTTCAAGCGTTACCTCGTATAGGTCAAATTATTGCAAAGGACAGCGAAAGCTATCAATATTTAGCTGAGAGTATCCGAACATTTCCAGATCAAGAAACCTTGAAATCTATGATGGAAAATGCTGGTTTGGAACGGGTAACGTATCAAAATCTTTCAGGTGGTATTGCGGCCATTCATTCTGGGTGGCGTATTTAAAAAAATTATATTTCAAGGAATCATGGTTTGGTATGTGGACTATAATCTTGCCCATATAAGAAAATAAAGATATTTGATAAAGGTGAAACCGCAAATATCTTTATGATTTATTTTGAGTCTTCAAAAAATACAAAACTTTAAAAACAGTTAATGTTGATAATTTATCTGAGATATTAATATATCATCGCTATTACGTCGTGAATCATTATCCCAGATATAAAGGAAAAGATTATTTTATACTGGGAGTGTTGTTTAATCTTATAAAAATGATCTACTAGATTTTATTAGTTGTTTTGTTAAAGAGGACGATCTGACTATTCCACTGATTATCGTTCCTATTACAGATGATATTGCTCTTGATTGGACTGTAATTACGCAAGGTATGGTTATTGTCACTTAAGAATACCCCGATTTACAGCTATGATAAAAGCATAGATTTCTTACTTTTTATAAAGTTTTATAGAGATTGGTTACGATGAAAAAAAGAATTTTATTGATTATTAGTGGTGGTATAGCAGCTTATAAAGCGCTTGAGCTTATTCGATTATTACGTGGCCAGGGAATGGAGGTGAAGTGCATTTTGACCCAAGGTGGTGCGGAATTTATAACACCTCTTTCTGTACAAACTTTAAGCGGACAAGAAGTCTATCAAGATCTATTTTCCTTAACCCAAACAAATGAAATTGAACATATATGGCTGTCCCGTCAGGCCGATATGGTGGTTATTTATCCTGCCAGTGCTGATTTAATGGCAAAAATGTCGACGGGTTGTGCTGATGACCTAGCCTCTGCCTTGTTGCTGGCAACACCGTCAACATGTCCTGTATTTATCGCCCCAGCAATGAATGTTGCCATGTGGGAAAACGTTGCTACTCAGGAAAATTATCAGCGTCTTTGTAATCGTGGTTATCATTTTATTGGTCCTGATTGTGGTGATATGGCATGTGGCGAATTTGGTTATGGTCGCTTGGTTGCCCCAGACGTGATGATACAGGCTATTCAAGATTATTTTCTATCTTCTCAGGCACTGATAGGCAAAAAAGCACTAGTAACTGCGGGGCCAACTTATGAACCTATTGATCCTGTTAGGTTTATAGGAAATTATTCTTCTGGCCGTCAGGGATATGCAATCGCTGAGTGTTTGCGCGATGCAGGTGCAGAGGTAACATTGATTTCAGGTCCCGTTGCATTAGATGCGCCCACGAATATAAAAGTGGTATCTGTTACAACTGCACAGGAAATGTTGGATGCTTGTGCTGCACATTTGCCAGTTGATATTGCTGTTATGACGGCTGCAGTATCAGATTGGCGGGTCAAAGATTTTTCAAATGTGAAAATAAAAAAGGGCGAAAATGCCCCTCCTCCCACTTTTGAAATGGTGACAAATCCAGATATTTTGGCTTGGATCTCTCAAGATGCCCCTATCCGCCCCCAACTGGTTGTCGGATTTGCTGCTGAAACAAATGATTTACTGGACAATGCACAAGTCAAAAGAAAACGTAAAAATTGCGACTGGATTGTTGTCAATGATGTTAATCCCAATACAAAAATTATGGGAGGAGTCGAAAATGAGGTGACAATTTTATCATCCTCTGGTAAGCAACACTTGAAAAGGGCCAGTAAAAAGGATATTGGTCGTTTGTTAACCCAAAAAATCATCCAGTTTTTCAACGTCTAAACCATGAAAGGGTAATGTTATGACATTAACACCCTTCCCGACTATTTTGGTGAAACGTTTGGCACATGCCAAAGATTTGCCTCTGCCCGCTTATGCGACTGCTGGTGCGGCAGGTATGGATTTATTAGCCGCTGTAACCGAATCGCTTACTTTGTTACCTCAACAAAGAATTTTGATTCCAACAGGTTTACAAATTGCTTTGCCAGCAGGCTATGAATTACAAATTCGCCCTCGCTCTGGATTGGCATTAAAGCACGGAATAATCCTTCCCAACTCCCCAGGGACGATTGATGAGGATTACCGCGGGGAAATTAAAGTTATTATTTTAAATACAGACAAAGAAGCTTTTGTTATTGAACGCGGCATGCGCATTGCGCAAGCTGTGCTTGCCCCTGTGGTTCGAGGTGTGTGGCAGGAAAGCGATATTTTAGAAGATACAGAACGATCGTCTGGCGGATTTGGTAGTACTGGGACTAGTATCCTAAGGTAATCGTTCTAAATAAAAGACCTTACCAATCTTTTTGTTTTAGATACATTTTTCGTTTCTTTAAATTTCAACTATAAGGACATAGGCGGGTTCAATGGCAAGAGATAATATCCCCGCCAGCGTTACAGCGCGTGGAAAACCAAACGTTTTTGATGTGATCACAATTCTTTGTGTAATGGCATTAGGCGTTTATGTGGCATCTGTAACGCGGCAAATCTTACAACCCATGAATATGCCTCAAGCTCAGGCAATTCATCTTGATTTATCCTATTTACCAGAATATTCATTGCGCACAATGTTGCGTATGTTCTTGGCATTGATTGCTTCTGTTGTTTTTACGTTTATTTTTGCGACAATGGCAGCGAAAAGCAAAAGAGCAGCAAGAATCATTATTCCGATTTTGGATGTTTTACAATCCGTTCCTGTATTAGGGTTTTTAACTTTTACCGTTACTTTTTTCTTGGCATTATTTCCTGGTCGTGTCTTGGGACCTGAATTAGCGGCAGTTTTTGCTATTTTTACTAGCCAAGTCTGGAATATGACATTCAGTATGTATCAGGCACTAAAAACGCTGCCAAGTGATTTGGATGAGGCTGCAAAATGTTTCGGGCTAACCAGTTGGCAACGTTTTTGGAAAGTTGAGGTTCCCATTGCAATACCAGGGTTAATTTGGAATACAATGATGTCCATGTCTGGTGGATGGTTTATGATTGTATATTCCGAAACCATTACTATTGGGGATACGAATATTATATTGCCAGGTATTGGATCGTATGTTGGTGCGGCGATTGATCACAAAGATATTCATGCAATATTTTATGCAGTAGCAGCGATGTTTTTGGTAATTCTGGCCTATGATCAATTGCTTTTTAGGCCTTTGGTTGCATGGTCAGAGAAATTTCGTTTTGAAAATGTTGCTGCCGAAAAAGACACCACCCCTTGGTTATTAAGACTGATGTATAATACCAGTTTTATTCGTTGGGGGACAGATCGTATTGCGGATATATGTCATCAAATCGCAATACTACCCATAGGTAAAAAACCATCAAGTAAGTCATTGTTCAGCCGTAGTGGTGGATCACAATTAACCACCATACTATACGCGTTGTTGTGCATCGCTATTGGTGCTGGTGCAGCCTATTACATATATATTACGGTATATACAGAGCTTTCGATATCAGAAGTGATTTATGCCTTTAAATTGGGATTAATCACATTATTACGGGTTGTTGTAATGGTTGGGGTTGCAACGGTTATCTGGTTGCCTGTGGGGATTTGGTTAGGACTTCGTCCGAAATATGCGAAAATTACTCAAATTGTTGCACAATTCATGGCTAGCTTCCCGGCCAATCTGTTATTCCCCTTCGTCGTAATGGGTATTGTTCATTTCCATCTAAGTACGAATATCTGGTTGACACCACTAATTATTTTGGGAACTCAATGGTATATTCTCTTTAACGTTGTGGGGGGAGCCTCTACTTTTCCTGGTGATTTAAGAGAAGTCGCCATTAATTTTAAAGTTAAAGGTTGGTTGTGGTGGTTTAAAGTCATGATCCCTGCAGTTTTCCCTTATTACGTTACGGGGGCTTTAACTGCTTTTGGTGGAGCTTGGAATGCTTCTATTGCTGCTGAATTGGTCAGTTGGGGATCAACAACGCTAGAGGCCGAAGGTTTAGGGGCGTATATTGCTCAGGCAACTAATGATGGCAATGGCTTTAAAGTTGGTTTGGGAATGATTGTCATGTCGACATTTGTTATTTTGTTTAATCGTGTTGTTTGGCATCCTTTGTATGACTATGCTCAACGCCGTTTGTCCTTGTCGTAAGGGAATGTTTTTATGAATAATCAAGAAATTCTAGTTCAAATTAAAAATTGTCAACAGGCCTATCCAAAAGACAATAATTCCCAATTGGTTGTTTTGGATGATGTCAATATCACCATTAAAACAGGCGAGATTGTTGGATTGTTGGGACGTTCTGGTTCTGGTAAGTCAACATTATTGCGTATTATGGCAGGATTACTTACCCCCACCCAAGGAGAGGTGAAATGGAAGGATAAATTATTGTCAGGCCCTGCTGAGGGGATTGCGATGGTTTTTCAATCTTTTGCTTTATTTCCTTGGTTGACCGTGCAAGACAATGTGCAGTTAGGATTAGAGGCCAAAGGTGTTGCCCGTAAAGAACGTGAACAATTGGCCGAGGATGCAATTGATTTGATCGGTCTTGGGGGATATGAAAAAGCATACCCAAAGGAATTATCTGGAGGTATGCGTCAACGGGTTGGTCTGGCCCGAGCCCTAGTGGTGCATCCTGATTTATTGTTAATGGATGAAGCCTTCTCGGCGTTGGATGTATTGACTGCCGAAAATCTTAGAACGGATTTGATTGACTTATGGATGGAACAAAAACTTCCTGTTAAATCAATGTTAATGGTTACCCATAATATTGAAGAAGCTGTTTTAATGTGTGATCGCATATTAATCTTCTCTTCAAATCCAGGTCGGGTTGTTCATGAATTGGAAGTTAAATTCCCCCACCCTCGTAACAGGGAAAATGCAGCGTTTCGTCAATTCGTTGACCATGTTTATACATTGATGACACATCGTGATCCGACTACAAATTTAAACACGTTGAATGCCCAAGCAAACGATCAAAAAGGCTTTCAAGCCCTGCCCCGTATGTCAATGAACTTAATGATTGGGATGCTTGAGGCTTTGCAAGCTGAACCTTATTTGGGTCGTGCAGATTTGCCCAAACTAGCGCAAAGCTTACAGATGGAACTGGATGATTTGCTGCCTATTGGGGAAACACTGCAAATTTTGGAATTTGCTGATGTTGCTGAAGGGGATATCACCCTGACTGAACTAGGAAAACAGCTGGTAAATTCTGAAATTGATGACCGTAAAGACATATTTAGAAAAACAATTGTAAAGAACATAGCTCTTATTCGTTCCATTCGTAATGTATTAGATGAACGGGGAAATCATAAGGCCAGTGCCGAGCGATTCAGAGACGAGTTGAAAGATACAATGTCTCCTGAATATGCTCGACACACGTTGTCAACCATCATTGGTTGGGCACGTTATGCCGAGATATTCGACTTTGATGAAGAGTCCGATCAATTCTTCTTGGACGAAGATGACAAAACGGTTCGGGAATAAAATTATTTTTTTAAATAATCAGAGAATTCTTTTCTAACTTTTAGCACCTTGGGGGCAATAACTGCTTGGCAATAAGCAACTTCGGGGTGCAATTCAAAATAGTTTTCATGTTCCTTTTCAGCAGGGTAAAAATGATCCAGCAATTTTATCTCTGTTACGATGGGGTTCTCCCAAATTTTGGATTTGGTTATTTCATTTTTAATAAAAACTGCCGACTCTTCTTGTTGTTTTGTTGCTGGTAAAATAATTGAACGATAGCGCGTTCCCTTATCATGACCTTGAGCATTTAAAGTGGTTGGGTCGTGGATCAGAAAAAATAAACGCAGCAGATCCTCCAGTGAAATTCCAGAGTTATCGAATGTTACCTTAACAACTTCTGCATGCCCTGTTGTATCGGTATATACTTCCTTATAAGTCGGATTTAACGTATGACCGCCTGCGTAACCTGGTTGAATTGCGTGAATGTGTTGAAAATTCTTTAACATTGCCTCAACGCACCAGAAACACCCACCACCAAAAACGATGGTCTCTATAGAGGTTGAATTTGTTTGTTGTTTCATTTTTTTTCCTAAAAACGGTTAAAGTGATAAGATACCGTCTGCATATCAGTTAAAATACTAAAGTTTTCAGGAAAATATAAGAGAGAAATCGTTAAATGCTGTAGAATTACTCTACAGCATTTTTTGAATTATTATTCAAAATGTTTTAAGGCGTTTTGAATGCGATGTTGGTCGTTGGTTAATTCAGCCAACCGACCACGACTTTCTTGAATAACGTCAGGGCGTGCTTTTGCCAAGAAGTTTTCATTTGATAATTTGGTATTTAATTTCTCAATCTCATCAGAAGTTTTTGCTAATTCCTTAGTTAATCGTTTTTTCTCTTCTTCTATATCAATGATGTCGCCCAAAGGTAAGATAACGGTCGCCTCATTAATAATAGCTTGGGCAGATCCTTGTGGAATAGAATCAATAAGAGGTTTAATAGTATCGATTCTTGCCATACGTCTGATGGCATCAGCCCATACGGTTGCATAATGAACGGTCTGTTGATTTGCATCTTTTAAAAGCGCTGGAATGAACTTAGCTGGTGGTACATTCATTTCTGCGCGCAGTGTTCTTATTTCTGAAATAAATTTAATTGCCCAATTTATTTCAGCAGTCGAATCATCTGTAATTACGGACGTAAAAGATGCAGCCTTTGGCCATTCAGAAACCATTAATGACCCCTTACGTCCAAATTTAAATTCTGCCCATAGGGTTTCTGTAACAAAGGGAATAACTGGGTGAAGAATTTGTAATAAGGTTTTTAATACAATTCCCGCCACAGCACGGGTTTCGTGAACAACTGTGCGATCAGCATTTTGAAAAGCTGATTTTGCAAATTCAAGGAACCAATCACAAAATTTGTCCCAAGTGAAGTGATAGCAAACAGATGCATACTCATCATAACGAAAAGATTCTAAAGCAGCAGTAGCATTTTCGATTGCTTTTGATAACTCGCCCAGAATCCATCGATTTAAAGCAAGTTTAACATCGTTAATAGAGAATTTAGCATCGTAATGGACTTCATTCATCTCGCAAAAACGTGCCGCATTCCATAATTTGGTTATAAAAGAACGGTATTCCTCAATACGTCTTTTGCCAAGCTTGATATCCCGACCTGGTCCGGTCAAAGCGCATACTGTAAAGCGCATTGCATCTGCGCCGAATTCTTCAATGACTTCTAAGGGATCAATTCCATTTCCCTTAGTTTTGGACATTTTCTGCCCTTTTTCGTCACGAACCAATCCATGCAAATAAACTGTCTCAAAAGGAACGTCTTTCATAAAGTGCATTCCCATCATCATCATTCTGGCCACCCAGAAGAAAATGATATCAAATCCAGTAATTAAAACGTTTCCTGGATAATAACGGTTCAACTCTGCGGTTTGATTTGGCCAACCTTGAGTTGAAAATGGCCATAAAGCAGAAGAAAACCAAGTATCTAAAACATCTTCATCGCGACGTAATATTTCTTCTTTACCGTAATGGTTAAAAGCTTGTTCTTTTGCTTCCTTTTCATCGTAGGCAACAAATACAGTATTATCTGGTCCATACCATGCAGGTATTTGATGCCCCCACCATAATTGTCGGCTGATACACCAAGGTTGCAGATCCCTCATCCATGAGAAAAATGTATTTTCCCATTGTTTAGGAACAAATTTAATCTTCCCTGTTTGCACGGCTTCAATTGCTGGTTTTGCAAGTGTCTTTGCATCGCAGTACCATTGGGTGGTCAGCCTTGGCTCAATAATCGCCCCGCCTCGTTCGGCATGGGGAACTTGATTTTTGTGCGGTTCAATTTTCTCTAATAGGCCAAGTTTTTCGAGTTCAGCAAGAATTTTTTTCCTTGCTTTATCACGAGGAAGCCCTGCTAAAGATTTAACAAACTCAGATTGCTCACCAACCTCAAGCTCGCTTAGATCAATAGCAGCACTTTCATCTAAGATCGTAATTAGTTTTAAATTGTGTCTTTTACCAACTTCAAAGTCATTAAAGTCATGAGCCGGTGTAATTTTTACTGCACCTGTTCCTTTTTCAGGGTCAGAATACTCATCTGCAATGATGGGGATTATGCGACCAGTTAGGGGCAAAACGATCATTTTACCAATAAGGTTTTTATATCGTTCATTCTCTGGATGGACGGCAACAGCGACATCACCCAACATTGTTTCAGGGCGGGTGGTGGCAATGGTAATAAATTCATCAGTGCTGTTTTCAATGGGATATCGTATATACCAAAGGCTTCCATTAACTTCCTTGTTTTCAACTTCTAAATCAGAAACTGCTGAACGGAAATTGGGATCCCAATTTACTAATCGCTTATCTTGATAAATCAACCCTTCTCGATAAAGGGTAACGAAAACTTTTTTGACAGCTTCTGATAATCCTTCATCCATTGTAAAGCGTTCACGCTGCCAATCTAGTGAAGCCCCCAGACGTCGGAGTTGCTTTGTAATTTCTCCACCTGATTCGGCTTTCCATTGCCAAACATGGTCTATAAATTTTTTGCGTCCAATTGTTTTACGATCAATTCCTTGTTCATTTAATTTACGATCAACAACTAATTGGGCTGAAATCCCAGCATGATCTGTTCCTGGCTGCCATAAGGTGTCATATCCTTGCATTCGACGCCAACGAATTAAGGTGTCTTGCAATGTCATGGTTAAGGCATGCCCAATATGTAATGTACCTGTTACATTTGGTGGGGGGATCATAATAGCAAATGGTTTTTTGTTGTTATCTTCAGGATGTGCAGAGAAAAAACCTGCCTCCTCCCAAATCTGATATAGATCATTTTCAACAGCAGAAGGCGTAAATTTTTTGTCTGACATAGGTACAATATTTTAAATATTAAAAGGATATGTAATGAAAAGAATACTAACGTCCAGGTTGGTCTTGTGCATAGTCGTTAATGCCCCACCATCTGTTTTTAACGGCGTTATAATAGGCGGTATAATCATAATGTGGTACGTTTAATTTCAAGTCTTGTGCCGTAAGACGCCCCATAGCGGCCGCTACATCATAAGATGCAGTAACCATCGTACTCAGATTTTGGATTAAAGCAGTTTGAGAGTTAAGTAAACTTTGTTGTTGTTGCAACATTTCCAATGTTGTACTGGTTCCAACCACCACTTGTTTTTCCACGCCAGCCAAAGCAACAATATTCGCAGCGATAGAAGATCGATTACTTGCGATAGAAGCTTTTGCAGCCTGTAATTTTTGCCAGTTACTGGATGCCAGTTGCATTGCAGCACGACGTTGTGCATCCACTTGTTTATGCGCTGCTTGTGCTTGTTGGCGGGCTTGTCGTACAGCAGAGTATTCAGAACCACTTTGATAAATAGGAAGAGTCATTTGTAACGTACCCATTTTATTATCGGTTTCGTAATTTCCTGTCCCTTGATTGGCTGTTCTTTGATAAGTGAGTTGTGCATTTACTTTGGGCATAAGGGCAGAGATCGCAACATTGACAGCTGCTTTTTGAGCTGCTTCTGTAAAGAGTGCAGTAATAACATCTGGATTATTTGATGTCGCAATTGCTATGGCTTCTTGTTCTGTTTTTACAGGTAAAACTAAAGGTTGGGGTGGGGTTAAATTGGGTGGAGGTGCAATGCCAACAACTTGGGCATAGTTTGCTTGTGCTTCTCTTAATGCACCTTCAGCAGTTTGACGTTGTGCTCTTGCAGAAGCCAGAGCACCTTCTGCTTGGGCTGTGTCAGTACGAGTGATTTCGCCCAGTTTAAAGCGTTGATGTGTTGCTTTAACCTGCTCGCTTAGAACTTTTTCGTTATTAATATTAATTTGTAATAGTTGTTGTCCTTGGATAACACCAACATACGCCTGCACAACTTTTTGGAAAATTTGTTGTTCTGTTGATAGTAATTTTGCCCGTTCGGCCATTACTTGGTTTATAGCTTGGTGCGTTTGTGCTGTTGTTTTTCCGCCTTGATAAATTGGCTGCGATAAAGTTACCCCAGCATTATATCCCAATTGACCTCTTGCTTTTTGAACATAGTCACCTCTAACAACGCGTCCTGTATTTGGATCTATAGTCTGTGCTTGTCCAACAGATGTATTGGTCATATTACCGATGGAACCAGCAAGGTTGGTTTGGATAGTTGGTCGCCAACCAGCATGGGCTGTTGAAACGTTTTCGTCAGTTGCTCTTAACGTTGCCCGTTCTTGTTGAAGCTCAGGGTTCGTAAGATAGGCTGTAGCCAGTGCTTCTTCTAAGGTATGTGGTACAAAATTTGGTGATCCTGAGCCATCATAATTTTGTGCCCAAGCTGTTGAACTTACTAAAAAAGTAAGCAAACTAATCCCTAAGTACCGACAATTTAACATGACAACGACCTTCTATCAAAATCTCTAATGCGATATCTACTATCAAAGTAATAAACAAAAGAAAATGGTTTTATTAATTTTTTAACTCGGGTAAAAGGGGTAAACTTGCGTAAAAGCATCGGCGCGTTGTCAATCCATTGGTTGTTTTTTTGATAATGGTGGCATAACTGGCTTGTCCCTCTTGTTTTAAGACAGTCACTATCTGTCCATTCATAGCCAATTGATCAATTAATGATCGAGGAATATCGGTTATAGCACCATCGATAATTATTGTATTAAAAGAATCTTGTTCCGGAAAACCATCAGACAGCTTGCCCATATGCCAGTGAACATTACATGCATATTTCTGGCAAAAAGCTTTCCCTTTTGTTGAAAGTTGCTCGTTTTGCTCAACTGCGAATGTTTTTGCTTTCAACAAGAAAGCAATTGCAGCCAAATACCCAGTACTAGCCCCTATAATTAATATTTTTTGATCAGGAATGATTTCTGCAAGCTGAACCAATCGGGCAACTACTCGAGGCTCACTTAGAAAACGTTCTTGGGTCAGAGGAATATTAATATCAGCATATGCAATTTCGCGTTGAGAGTCATCAACGCATTCCTCACGAGGTAACGCACGCATGATTTCAATGAGTTGGGTATTATTTACATCAGCAGGACGAAGTTGATTTTCAACCATATTCTGTCGTGCCTGAGCAAAATCAAAGTGAGAGTGATTCATTGTTCCCTAAGATCTTTAACATAGTTTGTGTTTAAATAGCATGAAATCGCCAAAGATGAAAAGTAAAGTTTTAATACATTTTTTTCTTGACCTTTTTTCAATAGTAGAAGATATAAGCAGATATCAAGCGTATAAACTTGGTCCGGTGGCAGAGTGGCTCATGCAGCGGATTGCAAATCCGTTTACGGGGGTTCAATTCCCTCCCGGACCTCCACAAGTCATCGTTACTTTACTGTTTTAATCCTGTTTCACTTTAATATTTGATAAGATAAAGTCCTTGATACTTGCAGGTGCCAAGCGATCTATCCATTTTAATATGTTAAATATGCTTGGTAAAATAAGCTCTCTTTTATTATTATCAATTGCGTCTGTGATTTTTAAAGTGGCTTCGTTTAAGCCCATCAAAAATGGTTTATCGCAATCCAAGCGTTGACTCATCGGGGTATCGATAAAGCCAGGAGAGATCAATGTAACACTAACTCCGCATTTTTTGACAGCTAGTCTTAAGGAATCGGCAAAACGGGCGATTCCTGCTTTTGAACTGCTGTATCCCGTTGCAAATGGTAACGAGTGAAATCCAGCAACAGAGCCTATTAAGACGATCTTACCTTGAATGTGCCTCGTAATCATTTGATGGGCAATAATATTGGCCATTAAGCTTGGGGTCGTATAATTTAACTGGGTCAGTTGTAGTAAATTTTCAGGGTCTTCTAACAATTCGGCTTCGCGTTTGATGTCGCCTGATCCTGCGGCTAGTATTGCCATGTCAATTGTGTGTTCAGTCAGTATTTTATTGAGTAATTTTATTGCATCAGAAGGAATTGATAGATTTATAACATAGATATGAACGTCTGCGCCTTTGTCCCGACATAATTGGGCTGTTTTTTCCAGTTTGTCAGTTGACCGGCCCCATAAAAAAAGTGTTCTTCCTGGTTGCGCATAAAACCGAGCCAAGGATTGACCTATACCACTGGACGCACCTGTAATTAGAATTGAATGTGCTGAAAAAGATTCTTTTTTATTCAATTTTTTTATTTTTTTTTTTGATAAAGTTATATCTATCAAGATAAAAACCCTCTATATAATATTGCAATGCTCAATTTTATACTGTTTCTATATTAAATCTCAAAAAAATTAAAATATTAATTTTAATTGATCTTAAATGGTTCTCCTATGATTATGAATACTTCTTCGCCGAATGATTTAAAAGTCCTTCCTGTTCGTAACGCTAAACAATTATCACTATTTATTCGGTTGCCAAGATTGCTTTATAGTCATTATGCTAATTATACTCCCCCTTTAGACTTTCAGGAAAGTAGCATGCTACACCCTAGAAAATCTGCATTTTTTAGATATGGGATAGCACAATATTTTATTGCCTATAAGAATAATCAGCCTGTGGGACGTATTTCAGCCCAAGTTGACCCGAATGCCTTGCGTGTTTGGAAAGAACCAATTGGATTGTTTGGGGCATTGGATGCTATTGACGATCCGATTGTCGTTGCAGAATTAATTAAAGCAGCAAGTTATTGGGTTCAAAAGCAAGGGATGGAAAAAATACGTGGGCCGTACACTTTAAATGCAAATTCTGAGATCGGTACAATGGTTAGGGGATTTGACGCCCCTGCTATGATTGCTATTCCTTGGCATCCTGAATATTTAGCTGGTCATATTGAGACTGCAGGGTTAAGCAAAGCAATGGATGTTGTGTCTTATCAAATGCAAATGGGGCAAGAAGCGCGTGATGCTCACAAAATTCCATCAGGAATGCAAATGGGAACGGGCCGTTTGGGAAATATCACCACACGACAATTAAATATGAAAGAGATTACCAGAGATGGTGAGATTTTGCGTCAGCTTTATAATGATGCATGGCAAGGGTCATGGGGTTTCGTTCCCTTAACGCCTACAGAGATGTCGTTTTTAATTCGTGATTTGAAACAAATGCTACGACCAGAAGACTATGTTTTAGTTGAACAAAACAAAATGCCTGTTGCGGTCGCATTGGTTATTCCCAATGTTTACGATTTAATTGGTGATATTGGACCGACCCCCTCACCATTGGGTTGGGCAAAATTGGGATATCGTAGTGTTTTTCACAAATTTAATTCTGCCAGAGTTATTTTATTGGGGATAAGCCACGCAATTCGCGATACAGCATTGGGCGCTTTGATGCCTTCTTTGGTCATTGCTGAATTATTTAAACGAGGTGAAGTTTTGCCTTATAAAATGATTGAATTGGGCTGGATTTTAGAAACAAATACAGCAATGCGCAATCTAATTGAACGCATTACCCCTGAACCCTGCAAAATACACAGAATATTTGAAAAGAAGTTATAATGTAACCTCTTTAATAAGAATGGGCTTGTTCAAAACGGGCCCTATTCTCTGGGGAAAGACGAACGACAAGGTTTAAATTTTCTTCGTCATCACGCCGATCAATGATTTCACCGTGATCATACAACCATGATAAAGCTGCTCCGTCACTGACTGGTATGGTATAGGTTACTTCCTCCATCATTTTTGTTAAACGATCATCAATCATTTGAACAAGCACAGGCAGATTCTTTCCTGTTAATGCCGAAACTCCAACCAAGTCTTCGCCTTGATGCGTTAAGGTAATATTACCAACTAAATCAATTTTATTTAATACTTCGATAGTATGCTTTTTCCAGTCTATGTTTAAAATACCATCCTTAACCATCGTATCTAAAACTGAAAAAACATCTTGGCGCTGTTCTGTTGTTTCTGGGTGAGAGATATCTCGTACGTGTAAAATAATATCTGCTTCTGCGGTTTCTTCTAAAGTAGCCCTGAAGGCTGCGATAAGTTCAGTGGGTAGATCACTAATAAATCCAACAGTGTCTGATAAGATAACCGTCTTACCTGAAGGTAATTTTAGTTTACGCATGGTTGGATCAAGTGTTGCAAATAGTTGATCTTGTGCGTGCACGTCTGCACCTGTTAGATTATTAAATAGGGTCGATTTTCCAGCGTTGGTATAACCGATAAGTGCGATAATTGGGAAAGGAACTCTGCGTCTTGCTTTGCGATGCAGACCACGCGTTCTGCGTACTTGTTCCAAATCCTTTTTTAATCGAATAATACGTTCATCAATCAAGCGGCGATCTGCCTCGATCTGGGTTTCCCCAGGTCCGCCCATAAATCCAAATCCGCCCCTTTGACGTTCAAGATGGGTCCAAGATCTAACCAAACGGCTGCGCTGATATTGCAAATGTGCTAATTCAACCTGCAACGTCCCTTCTCTGGTTTGTGCTCGTTCTCCAAAAATATCTAAGATTAATGCTGTCCGATCAATGACTTTACAACCTAAAGCCTTTTCAAGGTTACGCTGTTGGATAGGACTAAGACGTGTGTCAAAAATAGTAATATCAATTTCTAGTTCTTGGATGCTATTTTTGAGCGTTTCGATGTGGCCTTGACCAATTAATGTAGCAGAACGATAAGAGCGTATATTAATGATTTCTTGATGTAGAATCTCTAATCGAATAGAGGAAGCAAGACCAATAGCTTCCTCTAATCTTGATTGAGAATTACGATTATTGGATTGTCGATTAAGAGTGTCCCATGGGACAATGACTGCGGCGCGTGTTTTTGGTTGTGCCGAATCAAGATCGATCATCAATAAACTCTTTCTTTTTATTTATCTTCTGGGGTATTAAAAGGCAGTTGCACAGGCGTTGAAGGCATGATCGTACTAACCGCATGTTTATAAACAAGCTGGGAATGATTGTCTCTTCTCAGTAATATAGAGAAATTGTCAAAACCAGAGACAATCCCTTGTAATTTTACGCCGTTAACTAAAAAAACAGTAACCGATGCTTTTGATTTTCTAAGCTGATTTAAGAAGACATCTTGGATATTTTGATATGTATCTTTTGACACAATTAGAACCTTTATGAAATCAATGTGAATTTATTGAGAATTTGTATTATTATTATTTTTTTCTTCTGAAGATGTCACCCCTAGTTGTTTTAATTTCCTGTGCAATGCACTGCGTTCCATTCCAACAAAACCTGCTGTTCTACTGATATTACCACCAAAGCGCATTAATTGGGCTTGTAAATATTGGGTTTCAAAAAGATCCCTGGCCTCTCTTAATGGCAGGCTGATAATATCAGTTTGGCTGTCAACTTTCAATAAACTAGGCGCATTTTGACCAATATTATTAGGCAACATATCTGTGCGAATAGCATCATTAACATTTGCCGGCATCATAATCATTAGCCGTTCCATTAAATTACGTAACTCACGCACATTGCCTGGCCAATCATAGGTTTGTAAGGTCGTTAATGCATCAGCTGATAAATCAATTAATGGTAAGCCTGTCATCTCAGAACAGCGTTTTAAAAATAATTTAGCTAATTCTGGAATATCTTCACGACGCTCTTTTAAGCTGGGTATTTTTAGAGGAACAACCGCCAAACGATAATACAGATCCTCTCTGAAATGACCAGCGGCAATTTCAGCATTTAAATCACGATTAGTGGTTGCAATCACTCTTACATCGACTTTGACCCTTGTTGAACCACCAACACGTTGAAAGG